>JBDSME010000544.1:0-6626 GCA_039916065.1 Polyangia bacterium | reverse complement strand
TACTTCGACCACGGCCTGAACCTTTATGCCACTCGCCAGTACGCGGCCGCCATCGAGCAGTTTCAGCGTGGGTTCGCGGTGGAACCGCGGCGCGAGTTCCTGTTCGCGCAAGCGCAGGCCTGGCGGCTGAACGGAAACTGCGATCGCGCCATACCCCTTTACCAGCAGTTCATCGAGTCCACGCCGGCGGCCGTACAGAGGGAGGCGGCGCGCCTGGGGTTGGATCGATGCGCACCGGATCGGCTGCGCGGGCCAGCACCGATCGCGACGCTACCCACGGCGCCACCAACCACCGCGCCCCTGGCGTCTTCCTTTGTTCCAGCGCCCCCCGCCCCCTGGTGGCGCGATGGCTGGGGAGATGTGGCGGTGGCCTCGGGGGTGGCCGCGCTGGGCGTGTCGTGGGCCTTCGAGATCGCTTCCAACCACGCACGCGACCAGGCCCAATCCGCGCAGACCGCCACGGAGTCGGAGTACCATGGGTTGTGGACTTCGGCGCAGCGACGGCGCGACATCGCCATCGGCAGTCTGGTGGGCGGGCTGGTCCTGCTGGCGGCGGGCACCTCGCGCCTGGTTCTGGTGCGCGAACGTGAGGCAGCAACCACCCGCGCCACCACCGCCATCGCTCGCGCTGGCGAACCTGCCGCCGCCGCGCTGGCCGTCTGGAGCGAAGGGGTTGGACTGACCTGGCGGAGCTGCTTCTGATGCGGGGATTGTGCTTCCTGCTCGCTCTGGGATGGTGGTGCGCGCTCGGCGCAACCGCGGGCTGCCTGGGACGTGGGGTTTTCCGGTGCAAGGACAGCCGCCAGTGCGAACCGGGCGGACATTGCGAGGCGGCGACGAGCGCATGCAGTTATCCGACGACCACCACCAGCTGTGCCTCCGGGTGGCGGTACGGCGGTCATGCGCCAGACGCACTCGCCGGCACGTGCGTGCAGGACGCCTGCCCCTCCCATCCGGTGGTCCAGGTGCGGGCGGGCAGCGCCCACGCCTGCGAGGTGCGCGGTCCGATGGGAACAGTCGCGTGCTGGGGCGATGGCCGCGACGGCCAGCTTGGCGACGGCACGACGGCCTCGCATTCCACTCCCACGGTCATCGCCGCCGACGCCCTGAGTGGCGTGACAGACGTGACTCTCGGCAGCCGTCACACCTGCGCGCTGCGTGCCGATGGCACCGTCTGGTGCTGGGGCGCCAACGAGTCAGGGCAGCTCGGGGATGGCACCCGCACGCCGCGCCCCGCCCCCGTTCCCGTGCACGACGCGACCGGAGAGCCGTTCGGGTCCATCGTCCAGCTCGCTGCTGGCGGTGCTTTCACCTGCGCCCGGCGCGATACCGGCCAGGTGGTCTGCTGGGGAGACAACGCTTATGGCGAGCTTGGTCAGGGTGCGACGGCAAGCGCGGCTTCCGCGCCGCTCAACGACAGCCTGTCCCCGTTGGCGGTGCCCTTCGAACAGCAAATCTCCAGGCTGAGCGCGCGCGATCGACACGTCTGTGCGGTGGCGGTCGATGGAAGAACCGCGTGGTGTTGGGGCTCCAACGAACAAGGAGAGCTGGGCGATGGGTCGCAGGTCTCCCGACCGCAGCCCACGCAGGTTCACCTGCCTGAAGCGGTCATTCAGGAGATCGCCACCGGCTCGGCCCACACCTGCGCGCTCGGGGGCGAAATGCTGTGGTGCTGGGGCGCCAATCAGCTTGGAGAGCTGGGCGATGGCACCAACCAGAACCAGCTCCTGCCGGTGGCCGTGACCCTGGCCGGCGCAACGGAGCTCGCCGCCGCGGGACACCACACCTGCGCGCGCCAAAGCAACGGCTCGGCCTGGTGCTGGGGGGCCAACCAGGCCGGCCAGCTCGGCGAGGGCACCAACAGCAACTTCAACGTGCCCGTGCCGGTAACGGCGGTGGAGGACGCCGGCGAGCTCGCTGCCGGGGATACCTTCTCGTGCGCGCGCCGGCGCAACGGCACCGTCTGGTGCTGGGGTGACAACCGGCTGGGACAACTCGGCACCGGCGCGAACATCACGCGCTCGGCGCCCGCCGTGGTGGGCGATCCCACGCTGGATGAGGTGACCTCCATCAGCGCGGGGGGGGCTCACACCTGTGCCGTGCGTCAGGGGGCCCCAAGCGCCCTGTGCTGGGGCGACAACCAGGCCGGCCAGCTCGGTGACGGCACCCGCCTCGATCGGTCGTTGCCGGCGGCGCTGAAGCTCGGCCTCGATGCTGTGCAGGTGGTCACCGGCGCCCTGCACACCTGCTTGCGCGACAGCAGCGGCGCCGTCTGGTGCTGGGGGCGCGGCGGCTCCGGACAGCTCGGCACCTCGGGGCTGATCGATCTGGTTCTGCCCACGCGCGTGGCGGCCCTGACGAACACGACCTCCCTGGCGGCAGGGCGGACCCACACCTGCGCCATCCTGAACGACGGCGGCGTTCGATGCTGGGGAGCGAACAGCGACGGCCAGCTTGGTGACGGCAGCAATGAAAATCGCCCCACGCCCATCGCGGTGCCGGGGGTGGCGAACGTGGTCGAGCTGGCCCTTGGGGGGGCCCACACCTGTGCCCGACACGCCGACGGCACCGTGAGCTGCTGGGGACGCGGCCTCGACGGTCAACTGGGTGATGGTGGGACCATCAACACCGGCAGCGCCGTCCAGGTGCGGGACCTCGGCGGCGCGACGGCCATCGCGGCGGGTGGAAACCACAGCTGCGCCATCGTGGCGGACCGCTCGGTACGGTGCTGGGGGGCAGGCGCGCTGGGGCAGCTTGGCTGGGGCACCCTGAGCAGTCATGCCGTTCCCTCGAAGGTGATGAACCTCGGCGGGGTGGTGCGGATTGCCGCCGGTGAGGCTCACACCTGCGCGCGGACGTCCACATCTACATCAGCGGACGGCCAGGTTGATACGGCCGGCAGCGTGCTCTGCTGGGGCGACAACCACCTCGGCCAGCTGGGCAACGGGTCCGCAGCCCCCGACCCCGGCATGGGTCCGTCCGCCGCCGTCATCAGCGGCGACGCCCTGGAGATCGCCGCCGGCGGCGCCCACTCCTGCACCACCAGGCGCGATCGCACCACCGTGTGCTGGGGTGCCAACGACGCCGGCCAGCTTGGTGATGCCATCGTCCTGCAATATCCAACCGCGCAGCTCACGAAATCGCCCTGTCCCTGACGCCACGTCCACGCGTCGATCGACGAAGGCGCAGGCCCTGCGGGGACCGACCCCCGGCGTGATAATCTGAGCCGGTGAGCGTTCGGGAGAAAACGCAAACGGCCGTTCATTCGCCGTTGTCGCCGGACGAACTTCCGGACATCGCCATCCTGTTGATGGTGGGCGCCGCCGAGACGCCCGGTCTGCCCCCCACGCGGCGCCTGATCTTCATCGGTGACGAGCTGGAGATCGGACGCAGCCCCTCCGAAGGCGCGGTGGCACGTGGCGCGGCCCTGGCGGTGGTCGATCCCCTGGTCTCAAGTGAACACGCGCGCATCGTTCGCGTCTCGCGTGGTGGCTTCGAGCTATCGGACCTCGGCAGCAAGAACGGCACCCTGGCGGACAATGCCCGGGTCGAGGGGCGGGTGCGGCTGCGCAACGGGGCCCCGGTCTTCTTCGGCAACCATGTCGCCCTGTTCCGGATGGTTTCGACGCTGGAGCTGGAGGCGATCAAGACGGAGCTGGTCTCCCCGCTGGGGCCAGTGGCCACCACCTCCCCGACCCTGGCGGTGGCCTGCGATCGCTTGCGCCGGCTCGCCCGCGCCGACGGCGAGCTGCTGATCCTGGGCGAGACCGGCGTCGGCAAGGAGGTCTACGCGCGCGCCGTGCATGCTCAGAGCGGGAGGCCCGGGCGCTTCACCGCCATCAACTGCGGCGCCATCCCACGCGAGCTGGTCGAGAGCGAGCTGTTCGGGTACCGACAGGGCGCCCACTCCACGGCCCATCAGGCGAAGGCCGGCCTGCTCGAGGAGGCCGAAGGGGGCACGCTGTTCCTCGACGAGATCGGGGAGATGACCCAGGAGGCGCAGATCAAGTTGTTGCGCTTTCTTCAGGATCGCGAGCTGACGCCGCTCGGTTCGACGCGCCCACGTAAGATCGACGTTCGCATCATCGCCGCCACCAACCGCACCACCAGCTCCGGCAAGACGCCCACCGGATTGCGCGACGACGTCATCGCGCGCCTCGGTGCCGCGCCCATCCACTTGCCACCGCTGCGCCAGCGCCTCGAGGATATCGGCGCCCTGGCTGCGCATTTTCTCCGGACCACACCGGGCATCACCTTCGACCAGCCAGCCTTTCGGGCGCTGGTGCTGTACGACTGGCCGCTCAACGTTCGGGAGCTGGAGAAGATCGTCACCACCGCGGCCGTTCTGACCGGCGGCCAGCGCCCCATTTCGTTGCGGGACCTGCCCGAGCCCATCGCCCGCGCCACCACCGCGCAGCCTGCGGGCCTGCGGCGCGTCGCCGGTCCCTCCCCCACCCCGGCGCAGATCGAAGACTTGCTCCGCCGCTACAACGGCAACGTGGCGGATGTCTCGCGCGAGCTGGGGAAACACCGGGCGGCGGTCTGGCGCTGGATGAAGAAGTGGGGAATAGGCGTCGAGAAGTACAAGAAGTCCGAGTGACGGCGACGACGACGACGACGCGGCAGGCGAGAACACCCCGTGAGCGATGAGCTCGCGGCGCTGATGGCGCACGCGCGGGCCCTGGTCGGCGTCGAACTGGCGGAGCTGGCGGACCAGATGGGGCTGCCGGTTCCCCCCCTGGCCGCGGGCCCGGAACGCACCAAGGGTTGGGCTGGCCAGATCATCGAGCGCGAGCTGGGGGTGGAGACCGGGGGGGCCGCGGGTCCGGACTTCGCCCAGCTCGGGGTGGAGCTGAAGACGGTGCCGGTGGATGGAGAGCTGAAGCCGCGCGAATCGACGGCGGTGTGCCAGATCGATCCCGTGGAGATCGCCGGCGAGTCCTGGGAGACCAGCACCGCGCGGAAGAAGCTGGCGCGCGTGCTGTTCGTCGCGCTGGAGGTCCCCGCGGCGGCGCGCTCCGTCGGTGAGCGGCGCGTCTCGGCCGTGCGCCTGTGGTCCCCGTCGCCCCGCCAGGAGGAGCTGTTGCGCGCCGATTTTGAGCTGTTTGTGCGGGACTACTTTCGGCGCGGGCGGGTGGGCGCGATCACCGGTCACCTGGGGGCGGTGATGCAGGTGCGGCCCAAAGGGAAGAACGCCGCCGACCAGCGCGCCGGCTACGACGAGAGCGGCGCGGCCATTCGTGTCGGCAAGTGCGGATTCTATCTGCGGCCCGCCTTCGTGGCCTCCGTGCTGCGTGGCGAGTGAGACCCAGGCCCGCGCGGTGGGGGCGGCGGCATCAATTCGTCGGCGGTAACTGGATGTGTACGCGCACCGGCACGATCTCCACCTCCGGGCCGGGAGGCTGATCGGCGGCGAAAGGGGCGTCGCCGAACAGTCCGATGATCCAGACGGTGGTCGTCGATGGTGGGGCGGCGGCGCCAGCCGCGGCCGAGGCGCCGGGCGCGGCGGCGATGCCCGGCGGCGCCTCCACCGCGTACTCCACATCCAGCGTTTGGCCAGGCTTCACCGGTGCCGCCAGTGGCGCGGTCGCTGGAAAGATCCGGCGCTCACCGCGAGCGTCTTGTACCCGCACCACCAGATAGCGGGGGCGTTCCGCCTTCATCCGAAAGAACAGCCGGTCGCCCGTTTGCAGAGCTGCCGTGGGCTCCAGCGGCCGGATTTCCGCGCCGCGCCCCACCGAGATCTGGATCCCCGAAGCCTTGGTGCGTGAGGCTCCCTTGACGCCGGCGTAAGGGACATCGCCTCGATCTTGCGAGCGCGGACGCGCCACCAGCAGGGCCAGCGCCGCCACGACCGCAAACCCACCCGCCAGCCACGCGATGCGCTTCCACTTCGGTCCAGCATTCCGGCGGGCGCGCTCCTGGCGGACCGCCGCCGCCACGCGCGCCACCACCGTCGGCGCCAGAGCGCTGGCGAAGTGGCTGGCCAGGCGGTCGGCCTCAGCGAGAGCGGCGCGACAATGCGAACAGCTCGCCAGATGCTCGGCGTTCGCGGCGCGGTCGCGTTGCAACGACAGCAGCGACGGGTGCGGCCCACCGCTGCCCCCCGCCGTCCCGGTGGGGGGCGCGGGCTGACGGGGCGGGCCACTGCTCTCCAGCCGGCGCCCAACCAGCTTGGCGGGGAGTCCCAGCACCTCCGCGATCTCGTCGGTGGTCAGGCCGTCCAGCACCGACAGCACCACCATGCTCTGGGTGGCTTCATCGAGACGCCGCAAGACCCGCATCTCCGGCAGCGCCGAAGCCGCCGACGCTGTTGCGTTCGGCCAGGGAGCGGCGGCGGTTCCACCGGGGCGGGCATCGTCGGAGAGCTGTCGCAGGGCGTGGCTGGTGCCCACCCGGTAAATCCAGTTCCAGCGCGCGCGTTCGTCCACCGCCGGTCCGTCGGCATACACCAGGAACCGCACGAACAGTGCTTCGGCGGCAGTGGCGGCGGCGGCCTGGTCGCCCAGGACCCGGACCACCCGCGCGAACATGGCGCCTCCAAGCGCCGAGAACAATCCGGCGCTCGGACCCGCTGGCAAGGTGATGGCGGCCTCCATACCGCGATCAATACCACCGCCGCACCG
>JBDSME010000543.1:0-4093 GCA_039916065.1 Polyangia bacterium | reverse complement strand
GTCCGAAGGGGCGGGACGTTCCTCGCCTGGAGGGCCAGGCGATCGCGTTCTCCGAGGAGTACGCGCGACGTATCGGTATCAAGCTGGCACCGGTGCGTCGGGCGGCGCTGACGCCGGTGGTCAGGGTGGTGGGGACGGTCGATTTCAATCCGCGGCGGGTCGCCGCGGTAGGTGCGCGCATCCAGGGCTTCGTCAGACGGGTGATCGTTCTTCCGGGAGACACGGTCAAACGGGGAGAGCCGCTGGCCGAGATCGAGAGTGCCGGACTGGGGCAGGCTCAGGCGGACCTCGCCGCCGCGCGCGCACACGGCAAGGCCGCCGAGACCAACGCCCGACGCGAGCTGGCCCTGCTGCGGGATGGACTGACCACCGCGCGCGAAGCTGAGGTGGCCAGCGCGGCCCTGGATTCACAAACGGCGTTTCTCAAGGCGGCTGAACAGCGGGTGCGGGCACTGGGGGGGAGACACGCCGACGAACGGATGGGCGTTTACATCCTCAGGGCACCTTTGACGGGGACGGTAGTGGAAAGCCATATCTCCGTCGGTCAGTCGGTAGAAGCCGACCTGGTCGCCTTCCGCGTCGCCAACCTGGATGATCTCTGGATCGACCTTGCCGTATTCGAGCGCACCATTGGCATGGTTCGGGTGGGCGATGCCGTGGAGATCACCCCGATGGCGGATGTGTCAAAGACGATCCGCGGCAGCGTCGCCTATGTGAGTGAGGTGCTGGACCTCAGCACCCGCAGCGGCACGGTTCGGGTTCATGTCGACAATCGCCTCCGGTTGCTGCGGCCCGGCCAATCGGTGGCAGCGCTGATACATACCGCCACCCCTCGACGGGATTCGCTGCTGGTCCCCTCCGGCGCCATCACCTACGTGGACGGACGGCCCACGGTTTTCCTGGCCCTGGCCGCCACCAAAGTGGTGCCGACCGCCGTTCAGCTTGGCCTGTCGGATGGCAGCCAGCAGGAGATTGTGTCCGGATTGCGCGAAAGCGGAACCGTGGTCTCGGACGGCGTGTTCGCCTTGAAGAGCGAGCTGTTTCGCTAGCGAGACCGTGCATCCATGCTCGCCAAGCTGGTTCAGCTCTCGATCAAAGTCCGGCCAGCGGTGCTGGTGCTGTTCGTCATGTTGCTGGTGGTGGGAGGATGGGCGGCCGCCACGCTACCGATCGACGCCCTGCCGGATGTCTCCACGGTGCAGGTCTCCGTTCTGACGAAGGCGCCGGGGCTGTCCCCCGTGGAGGTGGAGCGGACCGTCACCGTACCCATCGAGAATGGTCTGAACGGCGTGCCAGGTAACGTGGAGATTCGCAGCGTGTCTCGCGCCGGCCTGTCTGCAGTGACGGTCATCTTTGCAGATGACGTCGACGTGTGGTTCGCCCGCCAGCTGGTACTGGAGCGGCTGCGCAGTGTGCAAAACGATCTGCCCAGTACGACGGAGACTCCGGAACTGGCCCCCGTCAGTACCGGCCTGGGCGAGATCTACCAGTTCGTGGTGCGATCGGAGCACCACTCACCAATGCAGCTGCGCACACTGCTCGACTGGGAGATCGTCCCCAAGCTGCGCGGAGTGCCAGGCGTCATCGAAGTAAACACCCAGGGGGGCGACCTCAAGGAATACCAGGTGGTCATCGATCCCAGCCGCCTCAAGGCCCAGCGGTTGACCCTGGAGAGCGTCGTGGAGGCGCTCTCATCGGCCAATTTGAATGTCGGCGGCGGCTACATCGAGCGACAGAGCGAGTCCTACACCATCCGAGGACAAGGACTGCTCTCCAGCGAGGCGGAGATCGCGGAGGTGGTGGTGCGGTCCACGGCGGGGGAGCCGCCGGTGCTCGTGAAGCATCTCGGTCAGGTCCGGGTCGGTGCCGCGCTTCGCTACGGCATGATCACCTACAACGGCCAGGGCGAGGCGGTCACCGGGACGGTGCTGATGTTGCTCGGGTCGAACAGTCGCGATGTGGTTCACGCCGTCGGCGAAACAGTAGAGCATCTTCGCGGCGAGCTTCCGGCCGGCGTCACCCTGGACGTGGTCTATGACCGCGCTGATTTCGTGGGCAGGACCATCTCCACGGTTCTGCATAATCTGGTGGAGGGGGTGGTCATCGTGACGGTCGTGTTGACCCTCCTCCTGGGAACCGTGCGTGGCGCCTTGGCGGTGGTGCTGGGAATTCCGGCCTCCATGGCCGTGGCCCTGCTGGGCATGCACATCTTCGGGATAACCGGGGACCTGATGTCCCTCGGTGCCATCGACTTCGGCTTTCTGGTGGACGGCCCGATAGTGATGCTGGAGGCCGTGGTTGCAGGCGCGGCGGGGCGGCAACTGTCCCGGGAGATGAAGAGCGCGGAATACGCGCGCATCGCCGGGTGGGTGGCTCGCCCGGTGGCCTTCGCCGTCGGGATCATCATGATGGTGTACCTCCCTTTGCTCGGGCTGCAGGGGGTGGAGGGCAAAATGTTTCGCCCCATGGCCATCACCATGGCTTCGGCTCTGTTCGGAGCGCTGATCTACTCGGTGGTGTTCTTTCCTGCCATCGTGACGGTGATGGTTCCGGCACCCGCCGGACACGGTCCGCGGTGGGTCTCCGTAATCGCCCGGCAGTACCAAAGCGCCATCGGAGCCATCATGCGCTGGCGATGGCCGCTGCTGGGGCTGGCTACCATGGCCCTGTTGGTCACGGGATGGCGCTTTTCTCGTTCCGGCGCCGATTTCGTTCCCCGGATCTTCGAGGGCGACGCGGTGGTGACCATTCGCCGCGCTCCCAGTATCTCCCTGCAGGAGGCACGAAAGCTGGACTTGCAAGCTGAACGGGTGCTCCATTCGTTTCCCGAGGTGGTCAGCTCACTGGCCATGACCGGTCGTGCCGAGGTGGCGACCGACCCGGTCGGCAACGACAACACGGACATCCTCATCCGGCTGGCGCCTCAAGAGCGCTGGACCACCTCCCAGACCTTCGACGACCTTTCCGTCCTCTTCAAGGACCGTATAGAATCGTCGGTCGCGGGCACCTTTGTGTCGGTCTCTCAGCCGATCGAAGACAAGACCAATGAGCTCATCAGCGGATCGCGGGCCGATGTTCAGATTAACATCAGTGGGGCCGATCTCGCCCGACTGGCCCGGCTGGCCGACCAGGTGGGCAAGAGGGTGGCTTCCATTCCCGGGTCGGGGGATGTGCGGGTGGAGCGCATCATCGGCGCCCCCACGATCACTGCCAAGGTCGAGCGTTCGCAATTGGCCCTCTACGGCGTGAAAGTGGCCGATGCGTTCGCGGTGATCAAGGGGGCCCGCGAGGGGGTGCGAGTTGGGACAATCTACGAAGCCGAGAAGCGATTCGATTTGCGGGTCCACATGCCGATAGCGGCGCCGACCGCTTCCGCGCTAGGGGACCTCTTCGTGGAGAGCAGCAACGGAGTAACCGTTCCCTTACGTGAAGTGATGACCCTTTCGGAGGGCGATGGAGTCGCTGCCGTCCGGCGTGAAGGCCGCCAGCGGACCATTCGCGTCGACGTCAACTTGCGCGGCCGGGACCTGGTGTCGTGGGTCACGGAGGCGCGAACGGCCATCAAGAATGAGGTTTCGCTTCCAAGCGGATACCGCGTGGGGTGGGGGGGCCAGTTCGAGAACTTCGAGCGCGCCAAGCGCCGTCTTGCAATCGTGGTGCCGGCGGCGGTGCTGGTGATCTTCGCGATGCTTCTGTTGATGTTTCAGAACGTACGCTTCGCGCTGGCCGTCTTCATTACTGTCCCCTTCGCGCTCACCGGTGGACTGCTCGGACTTCTCTTGCGCGGGCTTCCCTTCAGTCTGCCTGCCGCTGTCGGATTCATCGCTCTCGGGGGGATCGCCGTTCTGAACGGAGTGGTGATCGCCAGCGAGGTTCGCCGGTACTTGGACCAAGGTGTCGATCTGAACGAAGCCATTGCGCGCGGAACAAGCGCGGTGTTTCGGGCGGTGCTCACCACCGCGGCGGTGGCCGCCCTGGGCTTCCTGCCCATGGCCTATTCCAGTACCGCGGGATCCGAGGTTCAGAAGCCGTTAGCCACTGTGGTAATCGTGGGGATCTTGGTGGGAACGCTGATCACCCTGACCGTGTTTCC
>JBDSME010000542.1:0-4327 GCA_039916065.1 Polyangia bacterium | reverse complement strand
TGATCTGCTGGCCATCGAATGGGCGTACGTGCCGCATTTCTATTACGACTTCTACGTCTATCAGTACGCCACCAGCATGGTGGCCTCCACCTCGCTGGCCCGCGCGGTGCGTGAAGAGCATCAGGGCAAGCGCGAAGAGCACGAGAAAAAGGCCGCCCAGCGAGACGCCTACTTGAAAATGTTGTCATCAGGCCGAGCGAAGTACCCTATCGAACTGTTGAAGGAAGCGGGGGTGGACATGACCACCTCGCACCCGTTCGACGCCGCGGTAGCCGAGATGAACTCCACCATGGACGAGATGGAACACATCCTGGCCCGCCAGGCGAAACCGGCCACGCTCCCCGCCGCCAAACACCAATGATCGGCGGCGGTCTCCGGGGACGTTTTCAGTCCGCCGAAACCAGTCCGGGCGCGATGTCATCTCAACATGACCAGGACAACAGGGGCCCGGGAGCCCCGCCCCGAGGAGGTCGCCCCCGCGTTTTCATGCGCCCACGCTTCTCGGCCGGCGCCTCGCTTGGCGTCCTTGGTGTGGTCCTCTGTGTCGGCGCGGGAGCAGCCGCGCCCGCGCCGCCCCGCACCGACACAGAGCTGGTGATCTTCGAGGCTGCCTCGCTGAAGGCGGCGTTCGGTCGGATCGCCGAGACCTTCGAAAGGACGCACCCCGGGACCAAGATCGTCACCAACGCCGCCGGCAGTCAGGAACTGAGGGCGCAGATCGAGCATGGAGCCGCCGCGGACGTGTTCGCGTCAGCCGACCGCAAGCACATGGACGCGCTTGTCGGCCAGGGCTTGATCGCCTCTTCTCGTGTGTTCACCTGTAACGAGCCGGTGCTTGTGGTGCGTGCCGCCCTGGCCGCTTCCATCAAGACCCTCTCCGACCTGCCACGCGCCGACCGCATCGTGTTCGGTGCACCCGAGGTTCCCATCGGGGCCTATACCCTGCAGATTCTCCGCAAGGCCGCCACGAAATATGGAGACGACTTCGCGACGCGTGTCCAGGCCAAGGTGGCGTCTCGCGAATTGAACGTACGCCAGGTGCTGGCCAAGGTGGTGCTGGGCGAGGCTGACGCCGGGGTGGTGTACCGCAGCGACGCCCTCTCCGCGCACGGCGACGTGCGGATCGTGTCCATACCTCCAGAGCTGAACGTCACGGCGGAATACCCGATCGCCGTACTTAAAAGCGCACCTCATCGCCAGCTTGCCGAGCAATGGGTTGCGCTCGTCAAATCAGCGGCCGGGGCCGAGGCGCTGCGCGCGGCGGGATTTTCGCCGTGTCCAGGCTGGTGACCACGCCGTCGCCAACCCGGGACCGGTGTGCCACGGCGGCCCGGGTCATGTGGTCCGCCGCGCTGGGGACGCTGTCCGCTCTGTTGCTCCTGCTGGTGCTCCTGCCCGTGGTCGCCCTTCTGGTTACGGCGTCTCCGCGCGATCTGCTTCGCGGGCTTGCCGATCCGCTGGTGGGTCCCGCCGTCCAGTTGACGCTGGCCACCACCACGCTCAGCCTCCTCGCGATCGTCGCCTGTGGTACGCCCCTGGCGTGGTTGCTGGCACACCGTCGCACCCGCCGCTGGCGCCTGGTGGAAACTTTGATCCAGCTGCCGGTGGTGCTACCTCCGGCCGTCGCCGGCGTGGCCTTGCTGCTGGCGTTCGGCCGGCGCGGGTTGCTTGGTCCGCTGCTGGGACACGCCGGGATCGGGCTGCCGTTCACCACCGCCGCCGTGGTGCTGGCCGAGGTTTTCGTCGCCGCGCCATTCTACGTACAGCCCGCCATCGCCGCCTTCCGCAGGCTGGACCCGGACCTGGTGCTGGTCGCCCGCACCCTGGGGGCCTCGCGGCCAAAGGTGTTCTTCAGCGTGGCCCTCCCCATCGCGCGCAGTGCTCTGGCAGGCGGCGCGGCCCTTAGCTGGGCGCGCGCGCTGGGTGAATTCGGTGCCACCCTGATGTTCGCCGGCAATCTGGGCGGCCGCACGCAAACGCTGCCGCTGGCAATCTACACCGCCCTCGAGTCCGACCTGCGGACCGCACAGAGCCTGTCCATCGTCCTGGTGGTGGTGGCGTTTGGCTTGCTCGTTGCCATCCGGGCGGGCGGGCGGTCATGACCGTCCAGGGGCTGGACGTGGAGGTGCAGGGCAACATCGGCGAGCTGACCGTCGCGCTGGCGCTGCACGCCGCGCCGGGACCGACCGTCATCGTCGGGCCCAACGGCGCCGGCAAAACCAGCCTTCTGATGTTCATCCTTGGCGCCATGTCTCCCGCCCAGGGGCAGATCACTCTGGACGGACGTGCGCTCTTCGACCACGCGCGCGGCATCGACGTGCCGGTGGAGAACAGGCAGATCGGCTTTCTTCCTCAGCGCTACGCGCTCTTTCCGCACCTCGATGTGCTGGGAAACATCTCCTACGGTCTCTCCGGCCGTCCGCCTCCGGAACGGGCGCGCCTGGCGCGCGCGGCGCTGCGTGAGCTGGGCGTGGAGGACCTGGCGGCGCGCCGGTCTGACCAGCTTTCGGGCGGTGAGGCGCAGCGGGTCGCCCTGGCCCGCGCCCTCGCCCACGGGCCGCGGGCCCTGCTGCTGGACGAGCCGCTGGCGGCCCTCGACGCATCCCTGCGCCGTGACGTCCGGCGTTTTCTGGCGGCACAGCTGCGCACCCTGGCCATTCCCACCCTCATCGTGACCCACGATCACGCCGATGCCGAAGCGTTCGGAGGCGAGGTGGTGGTGATCGAACACGGCACCGTCACTCAGCGCGGTCGCCTCGCCGTCATCGCCACCAATCCAGCAACAGACTTCGTCCGTCAATTCGTCCACGAAGAACCCGCTCCGCGCACGCCCTGACTTCTCACAAATCCGCCCCCATCATCTCCTCTCCCGGCACGGGAGAGACCGGCGCGGAGCGTCGGGTGAGGGTCCGCGGCCGCGCCTTTAAACCGAAGCAGTCAGGGTCACGGACTCCAGCGAACGCAACGTATCCGGTACGACATGGTGGCGGTGTCGTAGGCCGCGCCGCCGCGATCGAAGTCGACGTGCCACGCCAGCACCGGCGTGCCGGCCCAGAGCGTTGCCGTCCAGAAGCCTGCCGCCGGCGTCTGCGGAAATACCACCGGATCAGCCGCCGGGTTGGAGCGCCCTTCGTCGACGATGGTTTCCATTTCCTGGAGGCTGGGCAAGCGCCAGTCGTCCCATCCCCCCACGGTGGAATCGGCGCAATACTGGGCCGCCGCGGCGTGCGTGGCGCCGTCGGCGGGCATCGCGCGCTGCCACGTCAGCTTCGTCGCCAGATCCTTTACCACGTCGTTCTGGAGGTCATAACGCGGACCGTCGTGCGGCGGCCGCGGTGTCTCCATGACACATCGAGCGGCATAGGCATTGTCCTGTGGGTCGGTATCCGGATATCCGAAATAAAAGTAGGCAAACCAGGACCGGCTCGGGTCGTCTGATTGGCGGGACGAGGTCCAGAACCAGTCGCCCGGCGTGCCCTGGAACGCTTCGAGGTCGATGCTGGGGTCGGTCCGCGACAGATCGAGCAGCGACACCAGCTCGATGCGAGAGGGCAACCGCCAATTCGATGCCGACGCCGACCCACTGGCAAGCGTGAGAGCGGCGCAATACGCCGATGCGTCCCGCCAGGTGAACCGCTGGTCCGGCGCGTGCCGCTGCCAGACCAGCCCGGTCACGTCGTCGCGCACCACTTCATCGCTGCCCACCATCAAGACGGTGTGATGCTGAATGTTGGGCAACTGGCTGCCGGGTTGGTTGGGCATGGGCCAGTCCGCCCAGGCCGGAACGGCCGTTGACGCATCCAACGGCGTGGAACACCCGCCGCCCACCCCAATCACAAACGCCAGCGGGGCCAGGAACATGCCGGCTGTGGCCCCGCCCGCGGCGGCCTCGTGCGTTCCGTTCAAGATGCGTTAACGGTGCCTCACCAGCGACTGTAGGTGCAACCCCTACGTCATCCCATCCACGTACGCGGCTACGTAGGCGCCGCCACGGTAAGAGTTTGGAACGGTCGCCATCGGTAATGTGTGTGTATCCGGAGGTACGTTCTCATGAGTCGACTGGACCGTTTTTCGCGGCGGAGATTGCTGAAGGGGATGGGAGTGGGGGTGGGGCTTCTGCCCATGCTCGAAATCGAGCGCGCCTTTGCGGCGAACCCCTGCGCGGGAGTTTCTGGTCCCAAGCGCGGGTTCATCATGGTCTGGCCGAATGGCATGATCTCCAAGACGGGGTCCACCTGGGCCACGCCGGGTGTGGGGGCGGCGTTCACGATGCCGACGTTCATGAGCTCGCTCGAACCGTACCGGAACGATCTGTTGTTGCTCGACG
>JBDSME010000541.1:0-11727 GCA_039916065.1 Polyangia bacterium | reverse complement strand
GGCAGCGGGAAGCGAACGGGCTGTACCTCCAGAAGGCGGACGAGCTGGAGCGGGTGCGCCCTCGGGAGCGCACAGAGCTCCAGCCGACCACACTCGCGCGGGACATCGAGGAGCGCACGGGCGAGCGGAGCGCGCAGCGGATCGCCATCGAGAAGGCGGCGCCAGCCATGCGCAAGGCCGGCACCTGGAAGGAGCTGCACGAAGCGCTCGCCGCCGAAGGCCTCCGGTTCGAGAAGAAGGGCTCAGGCGCGATCCTCTGGGTGGGCGATCAGCCGGTGAAGGCAAGCACGGTGGGTCGGGACTGCTCCATGTCGGCGTTGCAGAAACGCCTGGGAGAGTTCGAGGCGGCGCTTGAGCGCCCGGCTTCCGAGTTGGCGATCCCGGAACGAGCGGCGAGCACCGGGGTACCCATCCGGCAACCCGTGCCCCTCGACCCCGCGGCGCCGGGCTGGCAGGGATACAACGCGGCCAGAAGGGAATATCACCAGGAACGGCGGGAGCGCGCCGCCGCTCTGGTGAAGGGCGGGCGCGACGAGTGGGGCGCCCTGGCCGAGCGGCACCGCCGGGAGCGGGCGGAGGTGTTACGGGGATCGTGGAAGGGCCGCGGGGAGCTGCTGAACGCCACCAGGAGCGTCCTGGCGGCCCGCCAGGCGCAGGAGAAGCTGGAAACCCGTGACAGGCTCCAGCGGGAGCGCCAAGCGCTCCAGAGGGAGCCTGGGAGGTTTCCGAACTACGCCGACTGGCTGCGCGCCAGATCCCCCGAGCTGGCGGACGAGTGGCGCCACCGGGAGCGGCAGGCGGCGGGGATCGAGGGGCCGACGTTCGTCCCTCCCCTGCCCCAAGATCTCCGCGCCTTCAAGGCAGTGGTCGACGGTGGCCGGGTCCTCTACGTGCACGTCAATCAGCCGAAGACCCCCGCGTTCGCGGACCGTGGGAAGAACATCGACATCTTCGACGGCGGCAATCGGGCGGCCGTCCTCGCCGCCCTCCAGCTCAGCGCCCAAAAATGGGGAACGTTTGTCGTCCATGGCGGCGAGAAGTTCAAGAAGCTCTGCGCGGATCTGGCGGCCGAGCATGGACTGAAGCTAACGAACCCTGAGTTGCAGGAGGCGATCGCCGCCGCGCGCCCGAGGCGGCAGCTCGAGGTCGCGGGGTTTGGCCCGAAAACGGAACGGCCCGCAGTGCCCCGACCAGAACCTGTGCGGAGTCCTGTGGAGGCCTACCTGCGCCACTACAACCACGCGGCCGGCGGTGCCGGCACCGGGGGGGCCTCTCAGCGCGATGCGATGGTAGCCGTCCACATGAGGCTGACTGGCCACACCAGGGATCAGATCGCGAAAGCCATCCGCGAAGGGGCCGCCAGGATGCGCCCCGCAGAAGTTCGGAATTGGGACGAGTACGCCAGGAGGGCGGCCGACTTCGCTTGGAGCGTGCCAGGGGTTCGGGAGGGGCAACAGCTCGCCCCACAACGCCAGCACATCCTCGCCTTGGAGGGGCGGCAGAATCGGGACTTGGAAGATGGACCACCACGAGGACGTGGCGGTCTCGCAAGATGATTCCACTTCCACTTCGCCTGGAGCCCCACCGAACCCTAAATACTGGACACCGGTTCAGGTCGTAGCATAAAGTGGAGGGTCCTTGTAGAGATCGGCGCCCCCGTGCCACGATCCCACTCGTGGTTTCCTTTTCGGGTCCGCTTGCGGTGCAGACGTGAGCGACAAGATTCGATGCGTCGTCTGTGGTGCGGAGCGCGAACGGGTTCTGACCGTGCCCCTCCCATGCCAGCACTCCACCCTTGAAGATACTTTTGGACCAATGCCCGCCTTGAAGGTCCCATCCCTGGACGAAGTGTTCGGTCCCGAGGCCGGAATGGTCAGAGAAGCCCGGGAGATTCTTGGAACGGTCGAAGGGCTGTTGAAGGCTCACGCCGAAAAATTCAAAAGCGAAAATCCCGATCTTTGGCAAACACAGATCGAAGGGGTTCGGGCAGAACTGACCGATCCAAAGTGGTGCCCGAGATCCACGTTGAAGCCGATCCTGAGGATGGTCTCATCCCACATCGGAACAAATCGCTTTTTCAATCTGCTTCCTCACTACCCTTCTGAATATGAGAGATGCGCAGATCTGCGAAACGCTCTCATGCACGACGATTGGACCGAAGTCCAAAAGCTAGGAGGGGCGCGGGCGGCGCTTACTTGGGGGAGGAGTCTGAAGGACCTGGTCGATCTGTGTGTGAACAGTGGGGGATTGGGAAATGTGATTCTGTCTGTCACTGGTGAGAGATGGCAGTGGCCCGTTATCTCGGAATCCCCATGAAAGTCCTTCTCCCTTTCCTGTTGGGTTTCCTGCTTTCGGGATGCGATCTAGTCAAGATGATTGCGAAGTCTCAACAGAAGTGGACAAACGGAACGTACATCGTGACGGCAGAGTTTGACGACAATCGACGAACGGCCGGCCATGAACGCGATATTTGCAACAAGGTGATCGATCTCTACGGGATCAACCCGTGGACAAAGAAGATGATTTGCGCCACCGGAGGCAAAACAACGGAGATGGTCGGTATCTCGTGCGTCGCCGACGATCACTCTTCGCTTACGTCTTTTGTGTACGCAGATTCTCGCGCGGATAGTGATTCTGTTTGGAGAGGGACCGGCCCGGTTTGGAGCGGAAACATCGACGACGATCACCCCGCGAGGATGCAGTATTGCTCCACTTGGTTGATCTTGAGCCTGGTACCGAACGCGGGAGGTAGCTAGGCCGCGCCCCCGATCCAATCTTTTTCGCCGGCATACTAATGGGATCGTCCGGTGCTGGTGCTCGCGGTTGTCTTGCTGGGAGCGCGCCGTCCGGCGTCAGTGTCGATACGCTGCTGCGACGAGCGCCGCCACGATCAAACCGGCCGCGGAGATGGCGGCGGCGATCACGTGACTCCAGTCGATGTCCCTGCGTTTCTGGCGGCGCCGTACTCCGCTACGTGGTGGTTTTCGATTGGTGCGCATACCCTGGTCAGGGCGGTTAAGGCTCCGAGCGGCTGCCGCGTCATGTCGTCCCGGGGCCGTCGCTTTTTCTTGCATCCGACCAGTCTCCCGGCCTTTCGCGTAGGACTCAAAAACTGGACCCGATTTTGGTCGTCTCATGACAGGGCCAGCCCGATCACAGACGGTCTCGGTCCCTGTTCCGGCGTGGTGCGTTTCGATGTCATCCCCCCCGGGACATGACTATGTTGAGGAGGGGGTCAATAGGGGAGTAATCCACCCGTTGAGAATCGACTCCCGCCGCCAGAGAGCGGTAGTTCTCGTGCGGGCGGCTGGCATTATCACCCCTTGTTATGAATGTGAAATATTGACATAATGGACCCATTGTTTAGGATGGGGGGCATGGAAAACAACGCCGCCTCCCTCCTGGTGGACCCCGCCCCGCCCCGTCCGACTCTGGCCCTTGTACCAATGCTTGCCGGGCGCCCGTCTGACCGCCTGGTAGCGGCGTTTCTGGCCGGTAGGTCGCCCCGGACCATCGCCGCCTACCGTGAGGACTTGGCGACGTTCGCCGGATTTATGGGGGCCGCATCGGCGGAGGACGCGGCCCGCACGCTGCTGGAGCGGTCCCACGGTGAGGCTAACGAGCTGGCTCTGGCCTACCGGACGCGGCTGGTGGACGCCGGTCTGGCCGCGGCGACCGTGAACCGCCGCCTAGCAGCGTTGCGCAGCCTGGTGAAACTGGGCCGCGTCCTGGGCATGGTGCCGTGGTCGCTTGAAGTGTCGAACCTGGACGCCGCCCCGTACCGAGACACCACGGGTCCCGCGGTGGACGGAGTGCGCAAGCTGCTGGCGGCGGCCAGGGCGGGACGCCACCCGGTGCGGGACGTGTGCCTGACGCGTCTCTTGTTCGACCTGGCGTTGCGAAGGGCGGAGGTATGTGGCCTCGAACTGGCGCACGTGGATCTTGAAGCTGGGCGCGTCCTGGTGCTCGGCAAGGGCCGCCGGGCGCGGGAGCCGATCACGCTTCCGGCCCCCACCGCCGCCGCCCTGGCCACATGGATCGCGGAACGCGGCACCGAGCCTGGCCCGCTGTTCCCGAACCATGACCACGCCAGCGTCTGCAGACACCTCACCGGTGCGTCGCTGTACAAGGTCGTCCGCAAGCTGGGGGAGTCGGTCGGCGTCCACGTCCGCCCGCACCAACTGCGCCACGCCGCCATCACGCGCGTCCTGGACCGCAACGGCGGCAACATCCGGGCGGCCGCCAGGTTCTCCCGGCATAGGGACGTGCGAGTCTTGGCCGTCTACGACGACAACCGTACGGACATCGCGGGCGAGATGGCGGCCCTGGTGAGTGACGGCGTCTGATGCGAAAGACGGCGATCCTCAACCAAAAGGGCGGGGTGGGTAAGACTACGACGGCGGTGAACCTGGCGGCGGCCCTGGCGGAGCTGGGCGATCGTGTGCTGCTGCTGGACCTGGATGCTCAGTGCAGCGCAACGAACTGGCTGGGAGCGGCTGGCCTGATAGGTCTATTTGAGGTATTTACTAACAAAGGGTCCATTTTTAATATTGTTGCACCAACCGAGGTTCCCCACCTGGACCTGGTGCCGGGGTCGCCATGGCTGGCTGGCTTGGAAAAGGCGATGGCGGGCGAGGTCGGGGCCGAACACGTGTTCAAGCGCGCCGTGGACCGCCTGCCGGCCGACCGATGGGAGTGGCTGTTGATCGACTGCCCCCCGTCTCTGGGCCTGGCCACGGTGTCGGCGCTGACCGCCGTCGATGATGTGATTGTGCCGGCGGAAGTGAAGCCTATGGCGCTAGCCGGCGTCGCGGGTTTAATGCAGACGATCGAACGCGTGCGCGAGATGTTGAACCCGGGCCTGCAGCTGGCTGCCGTGGTGCCGACCCGAGTGGACGGCCGCACCAACCTCTCAGGCGACGTGGTCGGGATGCTGCGCGACCGGTTCGCCGGCAAGGTCACGACTACGACGATCCGAGAGTCGGTCCGTCTGGCTGAGGCACCCAGCTTCAAGAAGCCGATCACCACATACGCAACTGTCAGTGCCGGGGCGGAGGACTATCGCGCCCTGGCCGTTGAACTACGCGGGCGATCCCGCATCAAAAGGAAGAAGTGATGCCAGCAACGAAACGCCGTCCCTCTGTGGGATCCGATCCTTTCGCCCTGGTGGTGCCGACCGCGCCACCACCAGCCACCACCAGCAAGCCGTCGAAGGTCACGCGGGTGACCGCGCACCTAGAAGGGGCGCTTGCCGACGCCGCCCGCGACTGTGTGGTCGCGCTGGCGGGGCCGCCCGAGGCCCTGACCATGACGAGATTGTGCGAGAACGCCGTGCGCGCGGAGATCGACCGCCTGGCCCGGAAGCACAACGGGGGAAAGCCGTTCCCCGCGCGTGGTCCGCTGGCCGTCCGCCGTGGCCGCCCGCTCGCGTCCTGAGGGCAACGATGGCGTCGACGTTTGACCCCGCGATCACCTGGTTCCGCCTGTTTTATGGCAGATCTGGCCCACCAGACCCCCCCTACAGTTCATTCCGTCGGTCGGATCTGCATCCTGGTACCACACCGTGAGGTGGATGTGACGTGGCCGTCGTCGTGACCAGGTCAGGGATTCAAAGACGTATTAGGGTCCTTAACTCCTAAACGATGCAAATGACGTTGCTGGACCGGATGCGGGAGCGCTTGGCCGCGGCCGTGGCTGAAATAGCCGCGGCTGTGGACGCGGGCGCGCCGCCTTCCGTTGATCTGCCTGGATACGACGAAGCTCCAGACGATAGGCACGTTCCCGGCCGGCGGATCCCGATGGCGGAAGCTATGGCGATGATCACGGGGGCCGTGGAGGCCATGGCCGCAGAACTCGCCAGCAACCTGGAAATCTGCGCGCGGGCGCTTGTCGCCCCCGACCTGTTGCCATCCGTCCTGGCGCGCGAGTCTTTGGCCGCGGAATGGCCGTGGTTAGAGGGCTCCTGGCCGCGCCGGTTGAACACGCCGAAGGTGGAGGAGTGGGAAGCGTTCGGCACGCTGTGGAAGTGGGCCCGTCCCCAGGACGTGAAGGGATGGCCGGGCACGGTCGCCCCGACGGATGCGGCCGAGTGGGCACGCACGCGGCTCAACGAATGGGCGCCGGGGTTCGGCGATCGCCTAGTGGAACACACCAAGGCCGGGCGACCGGTGTGGACCATCGTTGTCCAGGCAGGGCCCGACCGCGCCACCGTCCCACCATACGGATTCGGGTTGCTGTACCGCACGCAGCGGGAGGTGATAACCGAGAAGCCGGACGCGCAGCCCGACGCCGTCCAGCACCTACGCGCGCTGTTCGCGCTCGACGGGGTCGGCTGGATCGTGCTGCGCACCCTGGATACGAAGGGCGCCGCATCCCGGCCGCTCACGTTCACCGATCCGGCGGCGGCGGCGGCGGCGGCCGTCCAGCTCGACGTGGCGGGCGGCGTGGACGTGTACGTGGCGGTGGCGCGGCACATCGAAAAGAACACGGAGGCCGGCAGCGTAGACGCGTTGACGGCGGCGTGGTGCGACCTGGACCCGCCTGCTGCGATCAAGGGGGACGCCGACCAGATCGCTGTGTGGCGCGCCGGGAAGCTACGCCAGCTCGAAGAGTTCGAGCCGCGCCCCTCGATGATCGTGTCTAGCGGCCGGGGTCTGCACTGCTACTGGCTGCTGCGCGAGCCGGCGGCGCCTGCCCGCGTTCGGGCGGTGAACGTCGAGCTGGTGCGGCTGCTGGAAGGAGATCCCGCCCCCGTCCACGCTGGCGCGATCCTCCGTGTCGCCGGGACCACGAACCGGAAGACGGACACGTTCGCCCGCATCGTCTGGCACGTCGAAGAACGCCACTACGTCGACCAGCTGCCGGGCGGCGGCGGCGCGGCAGTAGGGCCGACGGTGGCGCGCTCTGAGCTGCTACAGCGAGTCGCCGACCGCGCCCCGGGCGCGCGCTGGGGAACCGATCCCGGTGGCCTGCCGAAGGTTATGGTCCGCGCCTGGTGTCACCCCGACGCCAACGCCAGCGCCGTCGTGTTCGCGAATGGCCGGTACTGGTGCAGCGCTTGCCACCGGAGCGAGGCCGCCAGTGCGTGGACCCGCCGAGGCGAGGTAAAGGCGTGGGCGATAGGTGCGCTGACCGAGGGACGCGCCGCCCGCGTCCGGCGTGATGGTGTGTGGGCCGGCCCGCGCAAGGCGGACGCGACCAGCAAGGATCTGGTCACGCTGGGTCACGCGACGGCGGTCGCACTGCGGACGGGTCAGGTGGACCTACTGGCGAAGCTGGCGATCGGGGTCCGCTTCCGTGACGTTGATCAGGTCGGCGCGGCGCTGCTGAAGACGGGCGGCGCATATTTGAACCGGGTTTTTTGGCTGAACCTGCTGTTGCTGCAGAAGTACGGAGACGCGCAGGCTGGCTACCCCTTTCGGCTCGACATCGCGTGCGCGCTGCTGGGGGCGCAGAAGGGCGCGAACGGGCGGTACCCCGGCAGCGTTCAGCGCAAGATTTCGGCCGCGCAGGCGGCCCTAGCTGGCGGCGAGATCACTATCGACAACGGGAGCGGTCGCGGGTCAGCGACCGGGGCGATCGTCGTGCGCCTGGCGCGCGGGAAGGTCGGCGGAAAAAGCGCCGACCACTACACATTGCACCGGGGCATCGTCGCCGCGCTGGCCGCTCCGAATGGGTGGTTCCGCTGGAGTGAGTCGGCGCTGCGCCTCGATGACGAGGCCCTGGGCGCGTATCTGGTCGCGCAGCGCCGCCGCGAACACAACCACGACGGCGTCGACGGGTGGCGCGTGCCGCTCGCGGAGCTGGTCGAGGCGGCCGGCGGCAGCTGGTCGACCAGCGAGGCTGACCACAACCCGCGCCGGTACCTGACCAGGTGGCAACGGCGCTTCGAGGCGGCCGGGCCGGCGCTGGGGTTCGTGGTCGAACCCGACACTGGCTTAGCTCACGTGACCCCTCCCCGCCCCCTCGGGACCGCCCCCCAGCAACGCTTGTTGACCCCCCAAAAGGGGTAAAACCCGTGTTCCCCAATCGGTTGGGACTGTTCCCCAGTCGGTTGGGAGCTTTCTTCTAGGTAGCTGGAAACATTGGACATCGCCCACCCCCCCTAGGCGTATTCATCCCCCCCCGCCAGTAGCAGCACGCCAGTAGGGGTGATTTAGCTCCCCTCCGGTTGGCCCCCCCTGCCTTCCTTGAAGGCCCCATCTGCGGCCTCGCCTCATGTCCCGCAAGGCAGTCCAGCGGAGAGCGGCGCCGGTGCGCCCCCCCTGGTTCCTCCGGGGGGCCTCACGCCCAAATTGCGGCGGCTCTAGGACAGCCCCCGCACGCCACCCGAACACGGCCGAATTTAAGAGCGCGGGCGATTTGGTGCAGTTACGGGCATGAGAAGCGCTCCCCGTTCCTCCGGGTCCGATCCGACGTTCGCTATAGATCTTTTTGACTCCCGGACACCATCCCGCCCCTCTCGAACTCGCCCCGGCCGATCGCCCTGGCCAGGGCATGACCACCACCAAGGCATAGACAAAACGGGAGTAGGTAAATGACTTCCACCTCAACCCAAACACGACCGGCCAATTTTGCGAGGCGGGCAGGAACCCCCTGACGGGCAAACTCCGGTACCCACAGTGACCACCCTGACCGCTGATCGCCCTGGCCAATATAAGGAACACGCACGCCCGATCCCGAGAAAATGGAGCGGATTGAGGGCGGCACCCAATCTTTCATGAACGTGACCACCCACCACCACTTGAGGACACCATGAGTTCCACCAAACTTCCCCAGGTTCCAGCCAAACGGTTGATCCGCGCTTTGGAAAGGGCCGGGTTCATTAAGCGCCGTCACACCGGTAGCCACCAGATCATGCGCCATGAGACAGACCGTTCTCGATGGGCGGTGATTCCGGAACACGGGGGAAAACCAATCCGCCCCGGCACTTTGAGCGCCATCCTGGAGACGACCGGGCTTAGCGCGGACGAATTGAAGGAACTTCTCTAACCCTCAGGCGGCGCGAACGACGACTGTTTCGATGCGCGTACGGGGCGCCGGAACTGGAACGCCGTCGTCTTTCATCGCTGCCAGCAACCCTTCGATGGCGTCGGCGATGTTGGCCAACGCTTCCTCGTAGGTGTCACCTTGGCTGGCGCATCCGGGCAGATCGGGAACGTACACGCTGAACCCGCCGTCTTCCTCCTGCTCAAAAACTGCCGTGTACTGCATGGATCCAAGCGTACCGCCCCCCGCCCTGTCCTGCCAAACGAGCTAGGTCCCTTGAGCTGTAACCGCGGCGGATTTTGAGGCCGCTGATCTCACAGCGCGCGGCGCGTCATTTTGGGATGATAATGCGTGTTTGAATCCCTAACTCCCAGAAGCTGAGTTTTTCGGCGTGGGGTCGGAACATTGGAGACTGGCCTCCAAACAGCTCCGCCCGGGTGCTCCCCCTCCCTACCGCCCCTTCGGTCCTGCGGTGGCGAGCCGCCAGCCGTGCGTTTTCCCCTTTTCCGGTTGCACGAGGCATACCCCCTCTTTCGCCGTCCAGCCTCGGCCGGAGCATTCCGCCAGCTCGCGGACGCTGCCGGCCTGGGCGAGTCCGTACGCCAATTGTCCCTCGGGCGTGTTCGCCCAA
Organism: Polyangia bacterium; assembly: GCA_039916065.1. Classification (GTDB taxonomy): domain Bacteria; phylum Myxococcota_A; class Polyangia; order Fen-1088; family Fen-1088; genus FEN-1088. Next base: position 2,108 of record JBDSME010000541.1, on the reverse strand, counting down.
GAGGCCGCAGCGGCCGAGATGCGCCCCACTTCATCGGCCTTCGCCCAGCCATGCGCGTATCCCGTTTGTTCTCCCTTCCGAAATTCGAACCACCCGACTCCCGCGAGACAAATGGTCGACGCCACCACGCACGCGCCAGCCCACTTCCACATCTGGGTACCGGCCGCCCGCCGCGCCGCCGCGCCGGCAGCTTCCGCCACCGCCTTGGCCAGCAACCGTTTTGTTTCTTCGGCCGACCCTTGGATCTGCAGCTTGGCGGTCTCCCGAACGTTCTTGGTCGCATCCTCGGCCGCCTTAGCTATCTCCCCGGGTACCTTTCGATAGAGCGTCTCGTAGTGACCCAGGGCCATCAGCAACAGCCACACAGCGTCGTTGTCCTTGAGACTCAGGGCGCCGCGCGCGCGATACAGATCTTGTTTCTCCCGGTCCGAGGGCTGGCGCCCGAGGAGTTGGGTAAAGCTGCTTTCGAGGTCAGTCACCGAGTACCCCGGCCAGCATCTCCTTGCATTCCGCCCGCCACCGCTGAAGCTCCATCCTGTCCCCCAAGGACAGCTCGGCGGCCGCCTTGGCAATCGTGAACCGCTGGCGGTTCATGGCGTCGGTCACTCGATCGGCCAGTTCGGAGAAGTTCAGGGACCGGCCGCCGCTCTTCTCGATGTCCGTCCGGACCTTGGACCCGTTGTAGATCTCGAACTTTTTTTCGGCGCCGAGGTAGTTGTTGCGGACGACGTGCAGCTCCGCGTCCGGGAATGCCTCACGGAAGTCGAGCAGCAGCTCCATGCTCTCCCGCTTCCGGTCTATCAGCCAGAGCACCACCAGTTTCCTTTTCAGCTCCACCAGCGCTCCCGACAGTGTCTTTCCGAAGTTGGTGACGCCGGTCTGGTTCCGTGCTCCCGTGTTAATGACGACGACGCTCTCAGCCTTGCTCTCAAGGATGTTGGAGAGTTCTATCCAGCCTTCCCTCTCATCGAGGTTGACCAGCTCGCTCCCAAGCTCGTCCTTGTACTGCTTGTACACGTCCGGGACGGAGGTGTCGGTCTCCACCAAGAACGTCTGCTCTGACGTGGACAGCAGGTAGTCGAGGGTTGCCATTGAGAGTAGGGACTTGCCCACGCCTCCTTTCCCACCGCCGATTAGAATCACTGGTTTCGCCATGCTCATGGGTCCTTTCGCGACCGTGCTCACCTAGTAGCTGTCTTTGTCCTTCGTTAGGAAGGCGTCTTTTCCACTCTTGCTTGTCGTGACTTCCTCACTTCGGTTGCCCTCGGGTTTGGTTTTTTCTTTAGAAACAGTGGGTGGGGGCGCGCTCGCGCCTTCCCCCGCCTTTACCTTCGGCCGCTTGCGGATCTGTTGTTTCGCGCGTTGGAGATAATTTCTCAGCGTCGGAGTGCTGATCTCGAGCCCGACGCCTCGCAGGCTGTCGATGATTTGCTCCAGCGTGAATCCGCGCTTCTGTAGCTCGCCGAGGACACCGGCGAGCTTCTTCACTGCTTCCTGTTTGCTCACCTTCTTCTTCGGCTTCTCGACGTCCGGTAGCGCGCGGAGTTGTTCAGACATCCTTTCGATGCTCTCAAGCGTGTATCTCATGTGCCTCCTTCATCCTCGGAGATGTGACGGTGCCTTCCAGTTGTCGGCCGTGCTCTCTCAGAGTTGTCGTCCCGAGGAGCAGTTTTGTTTCCGGCTGCTCCCCGGATGCTTTTCGATAAGTCGATCGCCGCCGTTGCCACCTCGGGTGAAAAAAGTTCGGCAAGTGACTGCGCGCCAGTCCGGAGACCCCTTGTCGGCGATTCGCTAAAAATCACGCACCATGCTCACGAGAACGTGGTAAGACCGGATAACAGGATGGCGCCTTGTACGTACACATGACTGCGTCACGTGTCCTCCCAAGGCGCGCTGCGCCCGGGCCGGTCTCGCCGCGTTCGCTTCTCGCCGGCCGGGCTACGCCAGCTCGGAGGCGGATTCCGGTCTCGGCGCTTCGCTTCTCGCCGGGGGCACTCCGTGCCGTTTAAGAGAAGAGGCCCGGTCGCGCTCGTCGAGCGCATGAACCTGCGCATGAGCCCCGAGGAAAAGGAGGATCTGAACCGCGTGGCCGCGTCCGCCGGCCTGAC
>JBDSME010000540.1:0-2958 GCA_039916065.1 Polyangia bacterium | reverse complement strand
TCACCATGCACGATGGCAGCGTGGTGAAGCTGAGCAAGGTGTCGCCCGACTACGACTACTCCAACCGTCAGAACGTCTTGAATCAGCTGAGGGAGATCCAGACCAAGGGCGAGGTCCCCACCGGGCTGCTGTTCATGGACACCAATTCGGTGGAGATGCACGAGCTCGCCGGCACCATCGACGTCCCGCTCTCTCGCCTCCCCTTCGAAAAGCTCTGCCCCGGTGCCGCCAAGCTCGACGCCCTCCAGGAAGCCTTTCGTTAAATAGAGCGGAAAAGGTGATGGCGATGGGGCTGGTGGCCTGCGTCGGGGGCGAATTTCGGGCCTACAAGTGGACCTGTGGCGCCGTCGCCGCCGTGGTGCAGTCGACCATCTACCTTGCCATCGGACACGCGCCCCTCTCCCGCTCACCGGACCTGCTGCGGACCCGCTTCGACGACGCGATACCCTTCCTGCCGGTCACCGCCTGGCTGTACCTGCCGGTCTATGCCGCCATCTTCATCATCGCCCTGGCCGGGTTTCGCACGCGCTCCAACTTCAACCGCGCGCTGCGCGCCTTCGCCTTCATCATGGTGGTGGGCCTGCTCGGTCACCTGCTGATCGGGGCGGTCTATCCGCGTCCCCTGTTGAAGCCGCCGTTCGCAGATCTCTCGTCGCGCTTTCTGGCCTGGGTGCAGTCCATCGATCCGCCCGGGAATGTGTTCCCGTCGCTGCATGTGGCCCACACGTCATCGCTGGCGTTCTTCATTCACCGCGACAACCCCCGGCTGGGGCGACTGGTCATACCGATGGCGCTGTTGCTGGCGGCGTCTACCCTGACCACCAAACAACATTTCATCGCCGACGTTCTGGCCGGCTTCGCTGTGGCGGCGGTGGCCTGCTGGCTGATGCTGCGGGGTTCTGCCCCCCTTCCACCACGGCTGATCACGTAAACAGCTACGAAGTTGGGCTGGCCACGGTAAGATTCATTCTGCCTCGGCGATTGGAAAGGGGAGCGCAGTTGAAGCATGACGGCCACGAACGAATGGATACACTGCGGCAACTTCGCCCGCTGATTCATCTGGCGTGTGCTGCTTCAACGGTGGCGGCGCTGTGCGCGGTGGCGAGCTGCGACGCGGCAGGAACGCCCGTAAGAAGGCCACCGGTGCAGCGGGTCTTCCCGAATACGGAGACTCTGCGCGCACCCGGCGATGGTCCCGCGGGGGTGACCAGCTCGGCTCAAACCCCTGACGTCGCCACAACCCCGCCGCGGTTTCTGGACGCCGCGAAGGCGGACGCCGCTCCCGGTGTCACGCCGCCGTCGTCCCCGGCCTCCGGGGACCGCGTGGCCGCCGTGTTGCTGCTGGTACCCGCCTCCGGCAAGGACGGCGGCGGCTTCGCCGGACGGCGGGTCTTTCGCGTTTCGCTGGACAACGATCTCGGTGACGCCCGCGTCGAACTCGACGGTCGGGACCTGCCCGCCTCTGCGATACAACGGGTCTATCCCCAGTCAGCCCTGCTCACCCCGGCGGTTGCTACCCGCCCGCCTGGCCACCCTGCCGCCCCTCGCGCCTGGCGACAGCCATCCAGCGCCGATCTGACAGTCAGACACGCCAGCACCATGAACCCCAACGGCGCCCCCATCATCGACTGATGTCCGGGTGACATCTCAAGCGCGCTATCACGGCCCCGCCGCTCAGAGCGAGAATTTTCCTTTCAGGTAGCTGTCCAGAACTTCCTCCGTCGCCGGGTCGGCGCCGCCGCGCACGATCACCATCTCCGCGACCGTGCCATCGAATCCCCACGAATCGAAATCCCACGACCCCACGTAGATGGGACCGTATGACCCATCTGCTGGATCGGGAACAGTTTCCATTTCGCCGGTCTGAAGTTGGCCATTCAGGCGAACGCGAACCTGATTACTACCGTCCGTAGACAGGATCAGCCGATGTGGGGACAGGGTGAATCCGCCCGCCACGTTGAGGCTGCCTGCTCCCGCTTGGAACTGGCGGTACTGATCGACATCTGCCGTTGGATCCACCCCTGTCAGGACGGTGAACGTGAAGTACGGGAAAAACGGCGGCACCTCAGGTTGAGGTGGCGACGCAATCCAAGGTAGCCCCGCCCGCGCCACGATGGCCCGGCGCGGCTCCGAACTCTCCGGTAGGAACACCATCGCAACCACGAAGTTACTGCCCAGGGACAGGGCGTCCTTCTGTGTTGGAGTCGGTGTGTGCTCCGAGATGAAACGATTGAGGCCGTTGAACCGGACGGCGCCGTGGCCGTTCAATTGCGCCCTTGCCGGCGCCTCACCCGACGATGACTGTGCCACGAAGACGTGCCGGTACTCCGAGCGGTCGGTCCAGGTCATCAGGGGGGAGCCGGGCGCGTCGATCCCGACATCGCCATCCAGCCACAGGACAATTCCAGGCAAGTCCAAAGGCGGCGATACCGGGGCGTCAATCGCGCTGTCACCAGTCACTGGCGCATCGACCCGAGAATCGTCCGCGCCAAAGGCGTCGCTGGCATCGCTGCCCGCACGAACATCTCCGACCATTGACGCATCGGGACCACCGGGTCCCCCGTCTCTCTCCGCCAACGAGCGGCTGCTACACGCACCCGATGCGACGACGGCGATCACCCAGGCAGCGCGCATGACCAGAATTCCAGGGCGATCAGTGCTCGTGCCCAGGACCGTGGTCGTGGTCGTGGTCATGGTCATGGTCATGGTCATGTGCATGGTCATGGCCTTCCCCGTGAGCATGGTCGTGTGCGTGGGCGGCCTCGTCGTCGGCGATCTGCTTGCGCACGTCATCCATGTCCAGCCCCTTCACCTTCTCCATCAGATCGTCGAGGGCGTGCCCGGGGATCATTCCGGGGCGGGAGAAGACCAGGATCTGGTCTCGAAAGACCATCAAGGTGGGGATGGACTGGATGCCGAAGGTCCCGGCCAGCTCGGGCTGAGCCTCGGTGTTGACCT
>JBDSME010000539.1:0-3314 GCA_039916065.1 Polyangia bacterium | reverse complement strand
GGACGCTGCCAGTTTTGCGCGGCCTGGAGTTCGAGATTCACCCGGGAGAGATCGTGTCGGTGGTGGGCGCGTCGGGGGCGGGGAAGTCCACGCTGCTGCACGTGCTCGGCACCATCGATCTGCCCACCGCCGGGACCATCCTGTTCGATGGCGTGGACGTGACGCGGATGGGGCCGGCGGCTCTGGCCGAGTTCCGCAACCGCCAGATCGGCTTCGTGTTTCAGTTCCATCACTTGCTCCCCGAGTTCACTGCCCTGGAAAACGCCATGATGCCCGGGATGATCCTGCGGCTTCCCCGCGCCGAGTGCGTGGCCCGGGCCCGCGCCATCCTCACCCGGCTGGGACTCGGCGAGCGTCTCACCCACCGCCCGGGGGAGCTGTCGGGCGGCGAGCAGCAGCGTGTGGCGCTGGCCCGCGCGCTGTTGCTGCACCCGCGGCTGTTGCTGGCCGACGAGCCCACCGGGAACCTCGACACCAAGACCGGGCGCGAGATGCACGAGCTGTTCTTTCAGCTCAACCGCGAGCTGGGCATGACCTTGCTGATCGTCACCCACAATCCCGAGCTGGCGGCGCAGACGGGTCGACGCATGCGCATGGTCGACGGCATGCTGGTCGAAGGGGATTCTCCGGTTTGACCCGCTTGGCAGCAGGAATTCGCCACCGACGGCGCTATCGGGTTTTCTGGATGCTGACGCTGGTGGCCCTCGGCGTGGGCGCGGCCGGCGGACCCGGCAGACCGGCGCGTGCCGCCGGTCCCGCCGACGCCGATGACGTGGGCGACGAGCCGATAGCACCGTCGGAGTCGTCGTCCGCCTCATCGCTGCCGGGCGACGCCGCGGCGCCGCCGGCATCCGGTGGTGAGGCCGTTGAAGCGGCGCCAAACCTGGTCGTGGCGCGGGTGCATTTTCGGGGCAACCGGAAGGTGGAGGACGACGCCATCCGTGCCGTCATCAAGACCAAGCCCGGGGCCAGCGCGAGCCAGGAGATGATGCGCGCCGACGTCCGTTCCATCTGGAAGATGGGTTTCTTCGAGGACGTGCAGGTGGAAAGCTCCGAGGTCAAGGGCGGGGGCGGGCTGGCGGTGGTGTTCGTCCTCAAGGAAAAGCCCACGATCAGCAAGATCTACGTCTCCGGCAACGACGAGGTCAGCCTTACCAAGATCAACGAAGTCCTGGACCTGAAGAAGGAACAGGTCCTGGACCTGGCCAAGCTGAAGAAGAACGTTCAAAAGATCAAGCAGCTCTATGTGGAAAAGGGCTTCTACATGGCGGAGGTCGACTACGAGTTGAAGCGGCCGGCCCCTTCCGAGGTCGAGGTCTGGTTCCGCTGCCACGAGCACGCCAAGGTGGAGGTGCGCCGGGTCAACTTCGTGGGCAACAAGGCCATCCCCGATTTGGCCTTGCGCGAGGTGGTGGTGACCCGCGAGGGCAACATCCTCTCCCTGGTGACCCAGTCCGGCACCTATCGCGAAGACGTGTTCCAGCGGGATCTGCTGCTGCTGCAGGCGCACTACTGGGACAATGGCTACGTCCAGGTGAAGGTGGGCACCCCGGTGCTGGAACTGTCCGCGGACAAGCGATCGCTTTACATCACCATCAACATCGACGAAGGGCCGCAGTATCGCCTGGGCAAGATCGACGTCCGCGGCGATCTGCTGGAGCCGCGCGAGTATTTCCTGTCGCGGGTATCGGTGAAGACCGGGGAGATCTTCAACCGCTCGAAGCTCAGCGAAGATCTGCAAAAACTCACCGATTTCTACAAGGATCGCGGGTACGCGTACGTGAACGCCACCCCGTCCACGCCCGTCGACGAGAAGACCCGGACGGTGGACGTCACCTTCGACATCCAGAAGGGAGAGCTGGTCTACTTCGAGCGCATCAACATTCACGGCAACAGCAAGACCCGCGACAAGGTCATCCGCCGCGAGCTGCGCATCATCGAAGGAGAGTCCTACAGCCAGAGCGCCCTGGATTATTCGAAGCGGCGGGTGAACGCCCTCGGCTACTTCGAAAAGGTGGAGGTGACTACCCGCCGCGGTTCCACCGACAATATGATGGAGGTGAACGTCGAGGTCTCGGAACGCCCCACGGGCACCTTCCAGATCGGCGCCGGTTTCTCGTCGGTCGAAAACTTCATCGCCCAGGCCCAGATCTCGCAGAACAACTTCTTCGGGCGTGGTCAATCCCTCACCGTCCAGGCCCAGCTCTCCAGCCTGCGCCAGCTCTTCCTGCTGTCGTTCCAGGATCTCTACTTCCTGGACACCAAATGGACCTTTGGCTTCAACCTGTTCAAACAGGATCGCTACCTCTATTCGTTCATCCGTTCGTCATACGGAGGCAGCCTGACCTGGGGGTACCTGCTGGCGGACGACCTGCGCCTGCTGCTCACCTACAACTGGGAACGGGTAGGTATCTCGACCGGCTCGGGGCTAAGGAACTTCTTGGCCGGCGGCCAGCGCGATCCCATTCCTCCCGGGTCGCTGGCCAACCTTTTGCGTTCGGGCGTGACTTCGTCGGCGCGCGGCCTCATTTCCTACGACACCCGCAACGACCGCATGTTCCCCACCCGCGGCTGGTACAACACGGTGTCCGCCGAGGTGGCCGACAGCTTCTTACTCTTGTCGCAGAACATCTTCACCCGGTACGAGGCGGCGGCGCGCTACTTCTATCCCTTGTGGGGCCCCTTCGTTTTGCGGATGAAGCTGGAGGCTGGGCTTATCGCCAGCCGTGATGCCCGCGGCGTCCCCATCTTCGAGCGCTACTTCGTGGGCGGTATCTATGACATCCGGGGCTTCGCTCCTCGGTCCCTCGGTCCAGTCATCCAGGCCCCCAGTGAGCAGGCGCAAGATGCCTCGCTGCAAGAGTTCCGTATCGGTGGCAATGCTCAGGTGATCGGCAACGCCGAGATCGAATTCCCCCTCTTCGACAAGGTCGGCATCCGCGGGGTGGTCTTCACCGACATGGGGAATGCCTTCAACCTGGAAGACACCTATTGCCATCCCATCACCGTGGACGTGTCACGGGATCCGTGTCAGCGTCCCTGGAATCCCGCCGCTTACCGGGCCAGCTGGGGGTTCGGTCTGCGGTGGTTCTCACCCATCGGCCCCTTGCGGTTCGAGTGGGGCATCCCCTTCAAGCCCCTCCCGCGTGAACAGCCCATCGTTTTCGAGTTCACCATCGGGAATTTCTTCTAACCCCGTTAACCCGTTGGCGGCGGGCCGGCACCGGACACCCGGCACCGGCACTCGCGCTTTTGCGGAATATCTGCTAGGTCTCGCCCGGTCAAAAGGAGAATGTACATGTCGCGCTGGTTGG
>JBDSME010000538.1:0-3110 GCA_039916065.1 Polyangia bacterium | reverse complement strand
CGCCCGCGTGTTCCGACAAGAAGAATGCGGAGCCTTCAGACGCGGCGGCGGCCGGCGACTCCAATCCGTCAACCGACGCAGGCGCGGGTGGGGGGGCTTTGACGTTCGTTCCCTCCAATGTGGCAGCCCCTTCCTTCGACGGGCTGGGCGACGTGGTCATCACCAAGGAATGTATCTTCGACACCGACAGCGGTGAGATCGACTGTCCCGGTACCATCGAGAAGTTCCCGGGGGCCACGTTTTCCAAGGTCGAGCAGACGGACGGTAGCAACGTCGGACTATTTGCGATGAAGAGCCTGTCCATCGGGGCCTCGGCGCAGGTTCGGGTGATCGGGTCGATCCCGGCGGTCCTGATGGCGGCAACGACCATCGATGTCGAGGGAAACGTCACCACTCTGCCCGCTTACAGCGAATCCGCAGCCGGTGGTTTCGTCCAGGACCCCAGCGGACATGGCGGTGGTCCGGGCGGCGGCGATGCGGCGCTGAACTACACCGGCGGAGGTGGGGGCGCGTATTGTGGACGCGGCGGCAAGGGTGGAATTGGTAATCCGAGCGGTCAGGCTTCCAATGGTGGCGCTCCCTACGGCGCCCCCGACCTCGTGCCCCTCCTCGGGGGGGCGTCCGGCGGCGGCGGCCCGGCCGCATCCCTCGACCAGTCTGGGGGCCAGGGGGGAGGCGCACTGCAGCTTACCGCCGGTATGCGGATTCGGGTCACCACGACCGGCCGGATCAACGTGGGAGGCGGCGCCGGTCACTCCAACGGTGGCGGCGCGGGCAGTGGCGGCGCCCTGCTGCTGGAGGCACCCACCGTGGTGGTGGCCGGGGTTCTGGCGGCCAACGGAGGGGGCGGAGCCGTCTTCAATGGCGGGTCGTCGGGCCAGTCGGGGATGGCCACCGAAACGCGCGCGCTGGGCAGCGTGGCCACGGCTGGACAGGGTAGCAGCGCGACGGACGTCGATGGGACCGACGGCACCGCCCTGCCGGACAACGCGAACTCAGCGGGGGGAGGGGGCGGCGGCGCGGGCCGGATTCGCGTGAATACCACCTCGGGAGCCGCCATGATCACGGGCAAGTTCAGCCCAGCGGCGACGACCGAGTGCGCCACCCAGGGTACGCTCCACGGCTGAACTGGTCCTGAACGTCAGGTCAGCGGGGCGTCGAGAATGACGTCGGCCGCAGCGGGCCAAGGAAGGAAGAGCGAAGGCTGCGACCTCGACCTGGGCCAGCACCCGCCGGATGACCCCGAGTCGTGGAGCGCATCGACGAGACCGTTGACGTTCTCGACGCCGCTGTCGGCGTACACCGTGGGCGCCAGGCCCAGCAGCTTCTCGCCGGCCTCATGCAAAATCTTGCACGTGTTCCTCGGATCAACGTTGGTCGCCATCGTCCAGGCCAGGATGAGCCTCGAAAAGTTGTCGATGGCCGCGTGCAAGTAACGCCCTCGTCCCGTCGAGCAGCCTCGGCACCGTGAGGTCGATATGCCAAATCTCGTTCGGCCACACGTCGAATGGCCCCTGAACGGGCACCTGGAAGACGAAGTCCCCTACCTCGCTGCGCCTCATCGGGGGGAATTCGGTGTACTACTCGCGCGTGGAACGGCCGTGGCAAGTCGCGAAACCTAGGCCGCGCCGACCAGCTACGATCGGTACGATCGGATCGACGCCAGGAAGCTGTGAGAACTCCGGATCTCGCGCATCCGATCTCCGTCGACGAGGAACATGGTTGCGGTTGGTCGAGAACGGAAAAGAACAGCGCCCTACTCTAACTCTACTTCCTCGAGCACGCCGGCCGCTGGACAGGCACTGCTTCGACACCACTGCGATCGACGAATTGGCAGCCACACGGCAGGCACCCAGCCAAAATGCCACTCAAGAGGTGCGTCCTCCTGTAGGCGCACCTGGCGACGGCGCTAGGCGTGATCCAAGGGACGGTGGTGCCCTCCCCAAGCGGCGACGTTGCTGGCGCCTACCGGCAGATCTTCTGCTGACATGTCTGACCGGCGGGGCAGGCCGCGCCGCAGCCGCCGCAGTTCTTGGAGTCGTTGATGAGGTCGACGCAGGTCATCAGACCATCCGGGGTGCCGCAGGGATAAAGCGCCGCAGGACAGCTGGTGGTGGGTGGTACGCCGCCGTCGGCGTTGACCGTGCCGGCGCCGCAGATTCCGTTCATGCACGCCGCACCCGCGGGACAGATCCTGCCGCAAGCGCCGCAGTTGCCCGGATCGCCGAGCACGTTGGCGCAATAGGACTTGCCCGTGGGGTCGGGGCAGGTCTTCAATTCGGGCGGGCACATTTGTGCCTGGGCGGCGTCACCGCACACGCCGCCGTAGCAGCCCATGGGCGCCGGGCAGCTGCGGCCACAGGCGCCGCAGTTCGCCGCATCACCGAGCAGGTTGACGCACAGGGGGGCGCCGTTTGGTCCCGGGCAGGCCCCCAACCCCTGGATGGTGCCGCCGCCACCGCCCTGGCAGACACCAGCGGTGCAGATCGCGTTGGCGGGGCAGGTCTTGCCGCAGCCGCCGCAATTGCCGGGGTCGCGGTTGGGATCGGTGCAGTAGGTCTTTCCGGCGGTGGCGTCACGGCACATCACCAGGGGAGCCACGCAGGTCAGGACGCCGCCGCACGTCCCGTTCTGGCAACCGCTGCCGGCCGGGCAGCCGTTGCCGCACCCGCCGCAGTTTCCGGGATCGTTCATGACGTCCATGCAGCCTCCGGGACAGGCCTTCAGTGGCGCGGGACAGGTGGTGGTTCCCATCGAGCAAACCCCCGACAGGCACTCCGTTCCGGCCGGGCACACCCGTCCGCACATGGCGCAGTTCCCAGGGTCCCGCATCAGGTCGGTGCAGCGGATGGTCCCGTCGGACGCCGGGCAGGTCGCGGGCGTGTTCGCCGGACAGGCGGGCGTGGTGCCGCTGGAGCCACCGGCTCCGGTTCCTCCGTCGGTCGCGCCAGGGCCGCCACCGCCACCGTCACCGCCACCGCACTTGGCGTTCACGCAGGCACCGCCCGCCGGACAGATCACGCCGCAGTTGCCGCAGTTCATGGGATCGCCGCCGAGGTTGGTGCAGACGGGCCCCTGCGGTCCCGGACAGACACTGGGCGCCGTGGCCG
>JBDSME010000537.1:0-4860 GCA_039916065.1 Polyangia bacterium | reverse complement strand
TATGTCGACGAGAAGGAGGCCTTCCCACCCACCATGAGCGGGACGCCGTGGTTGCCGACCGCCGCCTGGAAGGACTGGGATGAGCCCTACCGCACGACCTACTCCGAATACGTGTCCAACCAGGCAGAGAAGGAACAGTCTCTGGACGCCGTTCGCGCGGTGGTGGGGAAGGTCGACGATTTCAAGAAGCTACCGCGCACCTGGCTGGATGCGCTCAAGCTACACGCTGCGACGCTGCCGCTCGCCGAATTCGCGGCGGTCATCGGGAACCTGCGCGCCGCCCGGTTCGGACGGCACAGCGCCTGGAGAATGACGGCGACCTTCGGCGCCCTGGACGAGCTCCGTCACACCCAGATCCCGCTCTTGCTCATGCACGATCTGGTGCCATGGGACGCGCAGTTCGACTGGACCCACCGGCTCTATCATTCGGACAACTGGGTGGCGATCGCCGGCCGCCACATGATGGACGAACTGCTCCTCGGCGCCAACGCCGTGGAGTTCGCCATCGGCACGAACTTCGTGTTCGAGACCGGGTTCACCAACCTGCAGTTCGTGGCGCTGTCCTCGCTGGCTCATGACGTCGGTGATCGGATGGTCGAAACGATGCTCTCCAGCATCCAGAGCGACGAAGCCCGCCACGCCCAGATAGGCGGCCCGGTGCTGGCCAAGATCGCCGCGCACGACAAGGACTACGCGCAGTACCTTCTTGACAAGTGGTTCTGGCGAAGCTGGCAGCTCTTCGCGGTGGTGACGGGCTTCGCCATGGACTACCTGACGCCGCTCGAGCACCGCCGCGCCTCGTTCAAGGAGTTCGTCGAGGAGTGGGTGCTCGAGCAGTTCCTTCGCTCCGCGGCCGAGTATGGTCTGGCGCGTCCCTGGTACTGGGACACGTTCTTGTCAGCACTGGACCACTACCACCACATGGTTTACGTAAGCGCTTACACCTATCGCGCATCGGTCTGGTTCAACTTCGTGGTGCCCGGCCCGGACGACCGCGCGTGGTTGCGCGACAAATATCCGCGAGCCTGGGACTCCATCGATCCGATCTGGGAGACCATCAGCAGACGCTGGGGCGCGGCCGATCCCGGCAACGACTTCGCCGTCCATGGCACTTCCATCGTGGGGTTCTGTGATCTGTGCCAGCTGGTTTTGTGCGGCGGAACTCCGGAGCGAAACAGCGCCGAGATCGTGGAACGAAACGGGCGCAAGTATGTGTTTTGCTCGGCGCCCTGCCGCTGGATCTTCGAGCGCGAGCCCGATCGCTACGCCAGCCACAAGGGGGTGGTGACGCGCGTACTCACCGGTGAGATGCCCGGCAACCTCATCGCTCTGGTCAGGCGCAGCTTCGGCCTCGGCCACGACACCTGGGGGAAGGATGCCTTTCGGGGCGAATATTCATGGCTGCACAGGAAGCCGCGATGAGCACGCCACCACCCCAGGAACCACTGATGCCCGTCTATGGCTTCATCCAGGGCGACAGCATGGGGCTGGTGGTGCTGGTGCGCCCTGATGAAACCGCCCACGACCTCGCCGACCGGATGGTCGAAGCGGCGGCGGTCCGGGTATCGCCGCGCCCAGGCGGCAGGGTCCTGTTCGCGGAAAAGGTTCTGGATCCCAGGGTGACTTTGCGCAGCGCAGGCGTGGGCCCTCTGGATCGCGTAGATCTGGTCTGGGTCTAACTAAAGGGAAGGCCCCGACAAGGCGAACAGGGGAATAGGGGAATAGGGGAATAGGGGAATAGGATTGTATGGCGTTGACGACCGTCTATCGGGAAGAAGACCTGTGGCAGGGCGAGAAGGTCCGCGTCGAAGTCGGCGGCAAAGGCATCCTCCTGGTCAACATCGCAGGCGCGGTGTGCGCCTACGACGACCGATGCCCACATCTGGGATGGCCGCTCAGCCGCGGACGCCTGATAGGTCAGGAGCTGACCTGTGGCCTGCATGGGTGGAGCTACGACGCCTGCACGGGCCGCGGCGTCAACCCACGCGGCACAGCGTTGCGCGCGTACCCGGTGCAGGTGGTGAATGGCGCGATCCTGGTGGACACTGATGAGGCCTGAGACGGCAAGCAATGCCGCCCCGCTTGCCCCGCTTGCCGCGCTTGCGGCGGTTGGTCCCGTGCTCACGGCGGGCCGCGTGGCTGACGCAATCCTGGCGGCAATTCAGAAGGAAAATGTCGGCGTGCAGGTCACGGATCGGGGGTCGTACCTGCGGGTAGCGGTCCCGGGGCGTTGTCAGGTCAGTCGCGCCGCCATCGAGGCCGCGCTGAACCAGTCGCAACCATTCCTTCTGCCCGGAGATCTGGAGCGCGTGATGCCATCGTTCAGCGGTCGCTTTCAGGTTTCTGAAGATGCCGCCGCGTGGGTGGCCCACGTGCGTGGATCCTGATGCCTTCCCAGCACAAGACATACTGGCACCTGAAGGAAGCGCGCCGGGTCCCTTCGACGTACGAAATCGGAACGTCGCGGCTGCTCTATCATGTTGAACGGGGCGGCTTCGCGGTCGACCTGCCCACCGGTGAATGGTACGTCCGCCATCAGACCGGCTCGCCTCTGCTGCACCCGCGATGGGAGGAGTTCGAAGATCCACGGGCCACCACCTACAGCAGCTATGTGCGCATGCAGCGCGAGCAGGAGGCTTACCTGGCGCGCGTCTTCGCACCCACCGCGGTGGCCAACGGGGCCGGCGCCCTGCCCGCTGATTGGCTGCAGATTCTGGAAGCCACCTTCTCGCCGCTTCGCTTCCTGTTTCACGGATTGCAGATGGCGGCGGCCTACGTGGGGCAAATGGCGCCGAGCGGCCGCATCGCCGTGACGGCGCTCTTTCAGGCGGCGGACGAGGTCCGACGCATTCACGGCATCGCCAGGCGCCTGGGACAGCTGCGCGACCAGTTGCGTGGTCGGTCGCCGGATTTTGGCGCTGATGGACGCGAGCGCTGGCAGAGCGATCCCTGCTGGCAGCCCATGCGACGCGCGGTCGAGACGTTGCTGATCACCTACGACTGGGGAGAAGCGCTGGTCGCGCTGAATGTCTGCCTGAAGCCGATGGTGGACCACCTGTTCACGGCCGAGTTCGCGACAGGCGCCGAGAGGCAGGGCGACCACGCCGACGCCCAGATGCTCCGTTCGTTCGCGGATGATTGCGCCTGGCAGCGTGCGTGGACCATGCGCCTGCTGCTGGGGCGCAAAACCGCCGGCGGGGATCCCGTGGCGCGATGGGTAGCGCGATGGCAACCGCTGGCCGAGGAGGCCACCGTCGCCGCCGCGACCAGCCTGGGAGCGAGCGGGCCGGCCAGCGCCGCCCGCGCCACCGCCGCCGCGGTGGCCTGGATGGAACCCCTGAAATCGGACAGGCGCGATGCCGACTGAGGAGGTGAGGGGGCACGCCGCGCCAGGGCTAGACGAGACCGAGACCCGCTTTCGCAACATGGCGAACGCGTCACCCGTGCTGCTGTGGATGGCCGGCGCGGACGGGATGTGCACGTTCTTCAATCAGACCTGGCTCACCTTCACGGGCCGGCCCCTGGAAGAAGAATGGGGTGTCGGCTGGGCAGAGAACGTCCATTACGAAGACTTCGAACGGTGCATGAACACCTACGTCAGCGCGTTCAACTCGCGCGCGGAGTTCGAGATGGAGTACCGGCTCCGTCGCGCCGATGGCGCGTATCGCTGGATCCTGGATCGGGGCGCGCCGCGCCACACCCTGGAAGGCGTCTTTGCCGGGTACATCGGGTCGTGCGTCGACATCACGGAGCGCCGATTGCTGGAGGAGCATCTTCGCAACTCCGTTCGGGCCAGGGACGAATTTCTGTCCGTGGCGTCGCACGAACTGGGTACCCCGTTGACCTCCCTGCGCCTGCAGGTCGAGACGTTCCAGAGGTTCATGGATCGCCAGCCGCGCGACAACGCCCTGGTGCCCCTGGTGGAAGCCCGCCTGACGGCCATCGATGAGCAGGTCCTCCGCCTGACAAGGCTGGTGAAAACCCTGCTGGACGTCTCGGCGATCGCGCAGGGCTCGCTGCCGCTTTCTCCTGAACCGATCGACCTCTCCGATCTGGTCCAGCGCGTCGTCACGCGATTGGACCAGATGGCCCTGAAGGCGGCATGCCCGGTGATCGTGGAAACGCCGGGCCCCGTGCACGGCGTGTGGGATCTCGGCCGCACCGAGCAAGTGGTCACCAATCTCCTGTCAAACGCCTTCAAATACGGCGCCGGCAAACCGGTGGACATCCAGGTGACGGAGGGCGCTTCTTCCGCCCGCGTCCGGGTGGTCGATCGCGGGATCGGCATCCCTCTGGACAAACAGTCGCTGATCTTTGAGCGTTTCGAACGCGCTGCCCCCATTACCCAGTACGGCGGCTTTGGCCTCGGTCTGTGGATCAGCCGGCGCGCCGTCGAGGAGATGGGCGGCGCCATCCGCGTGGAGAGCCAACCAGGCGCGGGAGCACGCTTCGAGATCGAACTGCCGCTGCGCGCGTGATCGGGGGCTCGATCGGGTCTATCTCGTGATTACCGGCAGCCCCCCTCGTAACTGATCGAAGTCACTTGGGCGAGGCGCTAGGGCCGATATATTTCGCAGAATTGGGCCTTGCCGCTCGCAAGGCTTGCCCTCTCCCAGTCCCTCTCCCGCAACGGGAGAGGGTTCATCGGACGCAAGTGATCGCAACGACTTAGGAAAAGCCGCGCTCATAGATGTGTAGGATCTTGAGCCGCGCAGCGGGGAGAGGATAAAGGTGGATAAAGGTGAGGGGTGCACGCCTGATCGCAGCGCGGTCCCCTCACCCGGCCTTCGGCCGACCTGGTATCTTGACGGGGTCCGGCTCGCTGCCGCTCGCGAACCCCGGTCCCCCTCGCTCCGCGCG
>JBDSME010000536.1:0-5453 GCA_039916065.1 Polyangia bacterium | reverse complement strand
GTCGACGCTGGCGCCCTGCGAATGTGCGCCCGGCCATCCAGGGACGTAGCCCACGAAGAGACCCGTATCGGGATCCCGCTCGATGACCGCGGTGAACGTGCGCATCAGGATCAAGGGTAGCGCGGGGTCGGACGGCTAACAAGCCGTTGCAGCAGCCGAACGCCACGCCCGTCCGCGCGCGAGTAAGTTCATGCCGCGACGCCGCAGGCTGCGCCTGCGGCTCCTCGCGCCCGTGGTACGCTCGAACGCGACTTTGGCGTTCGCTGCTGAACGGCAGGGCGTTAGCCGGACAGATCATGCGCTCGGTGAGGTCGCTATTTTGAAAAGCATTTTTCTGTTACTCGCTCCTGTGCTGGGGTTCTTCACCGGTTGCTCCGAAGCCGTCTGCGATTGCCCATCGGATGTTGGCGGGCTCGTCATCACGACAAGTACTCCCATCACCGCGGTGACGTTGTCCGGAAAGGCATGCGTGGATGGCAGATTCCGGTGCATGCCGGCAGATTTCGACAGCGTAGTTCATGACTCATGCATGAAGTTACAGGTCGAGCCTCAGCTGGAGGGCCTATGCATCGTCGATGTAACGCTCGGCGGCGGACCGGTACGGGTTGAGCGTCAAATGACCCGTCGTCCGCCGGGTTGTTGCGGTGGCTTTATCGGTGAGGCGAACCATACTGGCGAAATCGATCTCACGATGCCGATTGATACCGATGGTGGACAGACGATCGATGCAAATAGTACGGACGGTGGATGATTTCGACTCAAATGGAGTGAGCGTCATGAAGACTTCTCCCTTTCTACGGACCAAGCGACGAGCTCTCGCGCTCCTTCTCTCAATGGCATGCGTTGGTGCTTGCGGTGGGCACTCGTCGACGCCAACGTCCGACGCATCTCTTCCCGCCTGTACTTGGCCACCAGGTTTCGAGCCAGGCGACGCGACAGCAGGACAATGTCAGGCCGCGCGCGCGTATCTTTCGTGTCAGGGTTCAAACGGTGGTGGAAGGTTTTGCTTGAGTACCGACGCGATGGAATGCCCTGGTCCGAATCTGACGCCGGGCGTGACGTATTCGGATTGCGTAAATCAGTGTCACACGGACGAGTACGCCCTGGCGTGCGGTGATGCCGGCCCCGGGCCCTGGCCTCAGCCTCCCGCGGCCTGCCGCACGTTGCCGTCAGGTCCTGGTGGGGGATCGATTTCGTGTTGTCCGTGCGGTTCGTGATCCCAGCATCGGAAGGGACGAGCCGCGACCTGCCGAACAAACCGTTGCAGCGGACGGGAACGCCGCAATCGTCGCGGTCAGTAGCGCGCGGTGCAGCCAGGCGTTCCCGCCGCTGAACGCCTAAGTCGTTACCCAGACCAATGGACAAGACTCTCGTCTTTCAACGCCTGCAAGCCGCGCTTGGTGTACGAGACGTCGCCCGGTCGGTGGCGTTCTATGAACGACATCTTGGGTTTGAGGTTCTTTCGACCGTGGGGGACGACTTTGCCCTGTTGGGGCGAGATTCCGTCACCCTGGCCTTGGTCCTGGCACCGATGCCAGCGGTGGCTGCGTTCGCGGGCTGCTACCTTTACGTGAGCGACGTCGAAGCCATTCACGAGGCATGCCTTCGCGACAATCTCACGATTACCAGCGCGTTGACCGCGCACCCCTGGGGGACTCGCGACTTCGTTATCCGCGATCCAGATGGCCACCAGATCGCTCTCGGGGAATCCGAGAAGGAGGCTGGCTAACATGGTGTTGCAGACGGACGGGACGTCGCCCGCCGCTGAACAGAAGTATCGTTGGGCAGACCAAGAAAGGTCGCGATGGCTGAAGCAATTGTGATCGGACGTTCATGTCGCGACCTGGACGGGTGGGAGCCAGCGATGCGGGGCGATAGAACATTGGAGCAGGCCTTGCACGTGGGCTGTCGGGTGCGGCATCTGCTCCCGGTCGTAGTCTTGTGTTCGTTCGTGTCGTTAGCGTGCAACGACCCATCGACGAATCCTGCGTGCGCAGATCCGGGAACGCCGCACGATGAAGTCATCGAGGTCTCCGCCTCCCAGTTTCCGTCCGAGGCTGCCGCGTGCTTTTCCTCCCAAGCTGACTGCCGCAGTCTTTGCGATGTTCTCGCCCGGTCACGCGGCACCGGTGGGCGCGTCCTCGTCAGCGTCTGCGACCGGGTCGCCGACCAGGATGGCGGTACGTTAGCCTCGGATGGAGACGCTCCGGATGGCGGAAACAGCCCGGACCAATCCAGAGCCATGCATATCTCCTACCGGACCTTCCCCTTCTGCGGCACGTAACTTCGGTCTCCGCTCGGGGCCCCAGGCCTGCTGTACGCCGGATAGCCGCGCGTTGCAGCGGACCGGCGTCCGTTCCGTTGGTTGTGGAGTACGAGTCCGCGTTACTGCGGCACCTCTCGCCGGCGAGACGGGCAGCGGCCGTTGCCTCCTTCGTCGGCCCTCACGCGCGGCGGGCGCCCGATCCGTCTGCCGCGGCCGCACCGCGGTTCGAATATGCTGAGTGTATGCGGCGGCTGGCGGTTGCCTTGTTGCGGTGGCTGGCCGAGGCCCTGGTGCGGCTGTATTACCCGCGACGGAGTGTACAAGGCGCCGGATACCTACCGTCCGGCGGCCCGGCGCTGTTCGTCGCCAATCACCCCAACGGCTTGCTCGATCCGTTGGTGTTGAGGGTGGTGATCGGACGGCCGGTGCGGTTCTTGGCCAAGAGCACCTTGTGGGGCAATCCATTCGGGCGCCTCGCCATGGACGCTTTTCAGTGTCTGCCGGTCTACCGACTGCAAGACGCCCGACCGCAAGACGCCGGCCAAAACGCCAACATCGTCGGAGCGCTCGGCGGGCAGCCGCCCGGTGTGGCGGCGCCGCCCGCGCGGTCGCGTTTTGTGCGTCGCAACGAGGAGACCTTCGCGCGGTGTCGCGCCGAGTTGGCCACCGGCGCTGAGCTGGCACTTTACCCGGAAGGGACGTCACACTCGGACCCCGCGCTCAAGCCTTTGAAGTCGGGAGCCGCGCGCATCGCCCTTTCGGCGGCGGCGCAGGCCGGCGCCAGCGGGGTACGGAAGGTGGCGACAGGTACCGCGCCGATACCAATGCCTGTCGTCGTGCCAGTGGGGACCCACTACGACGACAAGGTGGTCTTCCGATCGGGGGTTCACCTGGTGATCGGCCCACCCATCGATCTCACCGACCACCTGCGAAAGTTTGCGGGCAGTGAGAAGGAGGGGATCGAGAGCCTCACCGCCGAAATCCGCGCGCGGTTGGACGAGCTCGTGTTACAGGCAGAGACGCGCGAGCTGCTGGCGGGAATCGCGCGCGTGGCAAGCTGGACGGCGGCGGATGCGGACGACGACTCGCCCCAGCGGCGACACGCACGGACGCATGAGCTGCTGGCCGCTTACCGGCATCTGAAGGCCCGCGATCCCCTGCGCCTGGAGCAGGTGGCGGAGACGGCGCGGCGGTATGCCCGCACCTTGGAGCAGCTGGGCGTGCGCGATCCCTGGGCGCTGGAGGCTCCACGCGTCTCGCCGGGAAGCGTCCTGGTATCATTGATCAAGACCGTGATGATGTTGCCGGCGGCGTCGTGGGGCGCGCTCACCAGCTGGGTGCCGTACCGCCTGTCGGGTCTGCTCTCGGCGCGGCTGACGCGTGACGAGGACGTGCTGTCCACCATCAAGATGATCGTGGGGTTCACCATCCTGGTGGCGACCTGGTTGGTGGAGGCAGCGTTCGTGGGGTGGCGCTGGGGCGCGGGCTGGGGGGCAGCGACGCTCCTCTTCGCGCCGCTGGCCGGATACGCCGCCCTGCGCCTGGGGGAGACGCTGCACGAGGTGGCGGAGGCCGTGCGGCACCTGGGGTGGCGGCGGCGGGGGTCCACCGTGCACCATCTGGCGGAGCGGAGACGCCGCCTGGCGGAGGAGGTGGCGGGCGCGCTGCGTGAGGCCAGCCGGTGAGCGCGACGGGAGGGCGCGGCGCCGGAGGCGGGCAGGACCACCAGTCCGCCCAAACGGCGGCGCCAGTCATCAGCGGCGAACAGGCCGCTGCGTTGTTACGAAAGTATCAGCTCCTGGCAGTCTGGCGAAAAAGCAAGGATCTCGGCGGTGAGACGCCCCCGCCGCGCGGCGACGGCGCCCGCGCGCCTTCGCCCAATGCCCCTGATGCCACGGCGGCAGTCGACCAAGCCCACCGCGCAGCGCTACGATCCCTGTCGCGGGAATTTCCGGGGGCGCTGCGCGAGCTGGACGTACTGGGACTGCCGGAAATTTCGCGCCGAATCGTCCGTCTCACACTGCTGCTCAACGGGACGGGGCAAGCGCCTGCAGCGCCCCCGGGTGAAGACAATGATCTGTGGATGCCCCTGATCGCCGCCTATCATGGTCTGATGCGCGTCGCCTTGACGGTCAAACGTGACAGCGCCCGCACGCGCATTGTTTCTGCGGCGGAAGTCGCCAGGGCCCAGGCGGCGGTGCAGGCGAGCTGCGGCTTTTCCATCGACGAATCGTTCGTGCAGGCCGCCGTTCGTCCGCCCGCCGGGCGTTTGGCCGTGCTGGTGCTGACGGCGCTCGCGCAGCGGTTCCGTCTGCCAGCCGGCGATATTTCGCGCCTGCTTTTCCCGCCGCGCAGGCCGGCGCCCTACGACCTTTTGACTTGATCGGAACCCTGGGAGGCGGACTATTTAATCGGAAGCCTGGGAGGGTTCCGCGCCTCCGGCGCTCACTCCGCCAGGCAGAGCCTGGCTCGTTCGGGATGGGGGAGGAGAGCTCGTTCCCGCAACCTGGACTGCGGGAACGGAGCTTTTTCTCGCAACCGGTGCGGCACGACGGGACGCTGGCGAGGTGGTTCAGCTGTGGTCGGAGCGGAGCTGCGCCTGCAACTGGGCCGGCTCGGTGGCTGGAAGCTGGCAGACGCCGCGGCGGCACACGTAAGCGGTGAGGTGATCACCCACCGCCACCTTCTCGCGGATGAACGACACCACCTTGCCCGCGGCCGCCACGTTCGGCGCGGCGGCACCCGCCAGGGCGCGCGAAGGCACGAAAGTGGCGCGCAAGATGGCCGCGAGCGGTGCGGCGGCATCGAAGGCGCCAGCGGGCCACACCAGGGCGATCTCCAGAGGCACGTCCAGGAAAAAATCCAGGGCCAGCAGGGCTTCGGTCATGGCGTTGGGACGCTCGCTGAGGGTAGCGGCATGCGCGCCAAAGCCGCGCTCCGCCACCTGCCGCCACTGGTCGTCGCCGGTGAACGCCGCCAGGCGCACCGCGTTCATCAGCGCCACCGAGGTCCCCGAAGGCTCCGCGCCGTCATAGGCGGGCCGCTCGCGGGCGATCAGCTGCTCGTGCGCGTGGCTGGTCATGAACCAACCTCCCCCGGCGGCGTCGGCGAAACGCCTCTCCGTCTGATGTGCCAGAGCCAGCGCCTCCCCCAGCCACCGGGGGTCGAAAGTGGCCTCGTACAGATC
>JBDSME010000535.1:0-8127 GCA_039916065.1 Polyangia bacterium | reverse complement strand
CGTCACAGGGATCTGGTGAGGATGGTGGCGAGCTGGTCGATCTCTCTTTGCGTGAGGTCGGTGGAGGGGAGCCAGGGGAGCGTGATGAGGGGCAGACCGGGGTCTGCCTTGAGGCCGGCCACGATGCGATCGGCGGTGCGACGCTGCTCGCGTACCGCCGCCCCCAGGCCCAGCGTGGCGTCGAGGGGGATGTCGCGGCTGACGCTGGCGAACCGGTCAAGCACAGCCGCGGCGGGGCCGTGGGACAGCCGGTCGGGCGGCATGGCGTTGACCACCACCGGACCGAGGGCGATGCGCAGGTCGCGGCGGGCGGCGGTGGTCAGCTCGCGCGTCTCCTGGGCAGGTAGATCCTCCGGCCGGGTCACCACCACCAGCGCGGCGCGCGTCGGGTCGGCAAGCAAATCGGACAGGGACCGCGCGTCCTTCACCAGCGGACCGGTGGGAGTGGCTTCGATGATGGCGCGTGGAATCTTCAGCATGGCCACGGCGTGACCGCTGGCCGGTCCGTCAAGGATCACCAGATCGTACTTGGCGCGCGCGGCGCCGTCAGCCCGAGCGCCGCCAGCCCGATGCCCGGCGGCATCATCGGCGCGTTCGGTGGTGTGCCACCAGGCCTTGCCCAGCATGGCGTAGGCGTCGAGGCCGGGAATCGCCGAGAGGAAGCCGCGCACGGCCCGGCTGGCGAAGAGCGCCCGATACAAGGTCTCGGACTTCAAGACCAGCAGGGCGTAGTGGTGCAACGATTCCTTGGGGGTCATGTTCACCGCGTCGATGCCGGGCGCGACGTTGACCACCGTGGTGCCGATCGGTCCCGGCCTGCCCAGCATCTTGCCCAGCCGCTCCACGGCGTCCGTTTGCGCAATGAGCACCCGCTTGCCGGAGGCCGCCGCGGCGCGCGCGATGACGGCCGCCGCGGTGGTGCGACCGACCCCCCCCTTTCCGGAGAGCACCAGAAACTTCAGGTCCAAAAGTGAAGAAGGCATCGCGATAGAGATACGTGAGAACGATAGCGGCCCGCCGTCAGAACCGATACGCGATTCCCACCCCCAGGTCGACGACATCTCCGAAGAGGATCACCGTCCGCCCCTGATCGGTTTGAAAAGATGAAATGCCGTGCACGGCGGTGTAGTCGGCGCGGATGGTGGCGAGCAACGGGGACCAAACCGCGATGTCCAGGCCCAGGGACACCCGGCCCAACAGGTGGGTCTGCCTATCAGTGCCTGGCTGCAGCGTCGGGTCCAGGCTGTCGAAGTAGCCCAGGCCGATTCCACCGCCCACCGTGAGGTAGGGCCGGATCAGTCCCAGCTGAATGGCGCCCGTGTGCACCAGCAGGAACGTAGTCTCCGACAACACCCGGGACGTCACCAGCACATGCGGCTCGTCCCGTACGGCGATCATGCGGTGGTCATCGCCCCGGAACCGATCGAAGCCGAAATCGATCCCGAACGCCGCCCCCCAGCCGCCTGCCGTGCGGAAATAGTCGAACTCCAGGGTTCCGCCAAGGCCTATTCCGGCTGTCGGAAACATTGTCTTGTCGGCGTGGCCCACGCGGACGGCAAGTCGAGGCGCCACGGCGATGCGACCACGGCCCGGCACGGTCCGTGAAAGCGATCCGGCCAGCGATCCCGATGCAGGGTCCCCCGACCCGGGGGGGGCCACAGGCTCTGCCGTGGGCACCGCCGCCTGGGCGTCCGCCCCCCAGGCGGGATGCGCCCGCGCCACCAGAGACAACAGGAAGAAGAGCGGAACCACCTGGAACAGAGTGACCACGCCGGAGCCTGCCGGCGCAAAGATGCCCCGGCGGCAGAGCCATAGGCACCTTGGCCCGGAGCGCGGCTCGGTCATCAAGTGATCGAAACCAGGTCCTGACCGGATTCGACGGCCACGCCTTCCGCCGCGTGCAACGCGGAGATGGTTCCGCCACGCGGCGCGCGCAGCTCGTTCTCCATCTTCATCGCCTCCAGCACCAGCAAGGTCTGCCCCGCCTTCACGGCGTCCCCCACCTTCACCAGCAACTTCACCAGGCGACCGGGAATGGGGGCGCGCACCGTCAAGGGCCGCCCGGCGACACCCGCGGCGTTGCCGGGCGCGGCGCTGCCCGCGCCCACGCCGGCGCCCACATCGACACCCACCTTGCCGCGCGCGCGTCCGTCGGATACCTCCGCCGTGCAGAGCCGTGGCTCCCCGTCGGGGTGGCTCACCTCCACGGTCAGCTTCGTGCCCAGTGGGTCCACCTGAATCAGTCTTGCCTGCACCCCATCGGTCAACGACCACATCCCGCCACCCAGGGCCCGGACGTCCACGGTGCGTTCGCGTCCGTCCACTCTCACGCGCAGCTTGCTGCCATCGCCGATCTCTTCCAGCTCGACGGCCAGGGGCGTCCCGGCGCCATCGATCGTCACTGTGTAGCGGTCAGCCATGAGTAGACATGTTTCTGGGGAAGACCTCTGGATCTAACGCCGATCGCGTGCCCCCGCCAATCCTCGAGGCTTGGCCTTCTGCTTGACGTCGTCGTGCCAGGTGGCCAGCAGTTCGTCGGCTTGCCGCCGTTCCACGGTCTTCTCGGCAGGAAATAGATTTCGCGCATCCTCCGCCAGTCCCAGCGCCCGCTCTTTGTCGCTCTCGCCGCGCGGACCGGCCAGCCACAACGCTCGCGCCAGGGCCAGCATGGTGGCGGCCCGCATCTCCGGCGCCGCCTGGGCTTTCTGGCGGATGTTGAGGGCCCGTTCCAGCGGTGCGACAGCTTCACCGGCATGACCAGCGGCCAACATCGCCAGGCCCATGCCGGTCAAGGGATAGCTGTTGTACAGGTGGTCCGGCGCGAGCTCGCCGCGCCAGATCTCCAGCGCGCGCTTGAAATCGACTTGGGCCTCCGCCACGTCGCCCAGGGCCAGGCGGATCTCCCCGCGGTTGTAGGTATGAATCGCCAGCTCCGGGTGCTGCTCACCGAAGGCTCTCTTCAGCAAGGCGATGGCTTTTTCATTCTGCTCCAGCGCCTCTTGCTCCCTGCCCACGGAATGCAGGGCGCTGGCCACGTTTCCGATCGACAGCGCCACATCCCAGTGCTCGGGCGGCAGCACCCGCAGCTTGTACTGCAGCGCTTTGCGGTGGGCGTCCAGCGCTTCGGAGAAACGCCCGTTGAGCAGCATGGCCTGTCCCATGCCCGCGTAGATCCAGCCTTGCAACAGATCGTCACCGCCGATGCGTTTCAGGATGCTCTCGGCTCGCGGCGCAAAATGAATCAACTCGTCGACCTTGCCGTTCGTCCCCAGCAGCGACACCTTGTCCACCGCCGCTTCCGCCAGCATCCGGTCGTGCCGCGAGCCCTCCGCCACCAGCATGGCCTCGTCCAGCGCCGATTCACCAACCTCGAAAGGTCCCGAAAGCAGCTTGCCGCGACCAAGCGTATCCAGCGCTTCAGCGAGCAACGGGTCGTACGCGATGGTCCGCGCCGCAGTCACCAGCGGCGGCGCGCGCCGGTCCGCCTCCACCAGGCGGCCGGCGCCCTGCAGCGCCTTCACCTCGGACAACCGCTGTCGCAGCGCCTCGACCTTCGCGCGCGTCGCCGGATCGTTGGGGGGGCGCATCACCGCGCGCAACACCCGCACGTCACTGCATCGGGCGACCGGGGATAGCGCGGACGCCGCGTTGATGGCACGCGAGACCACCTCGCCGTCCGCCACCGAGAACAGATCCGTCAGGGCCCGCAATTCGCCCTGGTCGTCCTTCAGGCAGGCCATGCGCAGATCCAGGACCTCGGCCGATTGTTCGCCACGCACGTGGGTGGCCTCGCACGCGTCCTTGTACATCCCCATCCAGGCGGCTGCGTAACTATCCAGGATCACGCGCACCCGCGTGAAGCTCTCGGCGGCGTAGCCCTTGCCGCTGCTCACGAAAGACCGGCGCATCGCCTCGGCCCTGGCGCCGTCCCAGATACCCGCCATTTGCTGCGTCCCCCCGAGACACAGCGGCGGCCGCGACACCACCTGAACCGTGCGGACCAGACCCGCAAGCACCAGGGTCGCCGTCATGGCCGTCACCAGGCGGCGGTGTCGCCTGGCGTAACGGCGCGCCCGCGCCACCATACGTCGCCCAAGCGGCGCCGCGCGCGCCACCTCGGCCGCGGCCAGGCGACCGGCCACAGCCACCGCCGAGGGAGGACGCCGCGCTGGATCGGTGTTCAGGCAATCGGTGATCAAGCGGAACAGCTCGTCCTCCACCGTCGTCGCTCCCGTCGCCGGCTCGACCAGCATCAGCCGCGCACCGTCCGGCGACCAGGTGGCGCGCACGCCGGTCATCACCTCATGCATGATCATTCCGAGCTGGAACACGTCCGACCGCAGGTCCGACCGTTCCCCGCGCGCCGCCTCGGGGGGAAGGTAGGCCGGGGTGCCGCCGTGGACAGTGGTTTGATCTCCGCTTTCGATGGCCAGACCGAAGTCCGTCAACACCAGCCGCCCGTCCGCCATGCGCAGCACGTTCTGCGGGGTGACGTCGCGGTGGGTGATGGCCACCGCGTGCATGGCAGCCAGCCCGGCGGACAGCTCTCGGATGTCTCGTAAGCGGTCTGGCAGTGGACGCGCCGTGGCCATGGTCCCGTCGCGCAGCATGTCGCGCAGCGATCCGCTCGTCGCCAACTCCATGGTGACGAACCAATGCCCGTCCGCGTTGCCCAGCTCGAAGACCCGACAGACGTTGGGATGACCGATGGCCCGTGCCACCTTGACCTCGCGCGCCAACCGCTTGATCCAGCTCTTCTCGCGCGCCCGCTGCGCGTGCAGGATCTTGACCGCCACCAGATCGCCCAGGATGCGGTCCCAGGCTCGGTACACCGTGCCGCTGCCGCCCTCGCCCAGCGCCGCCTCTATCTGATAACGCTGTGCCAGTACCGTCCCGGCGCCGACTGGCGCCGACTGGCGCAGCTTTACCCCGCCAGCCACCGCTGTGTGTTCAGGGTCCTCTTCCTGGTCAGCCTCCCGGGACTGGGATAGCATCTGAGACGACTCAGACGCGGTGAAGCCGCCGCTGTCGCTTCCGTCGCCGCGAGGTGAGGGGATGGTCCCTGGCCCACCTTTCGATGGAGGCGACGCCGCCGACGGAGGCGATGCCGCATCGCGCACGTCCCTCGATTTTTCCCCGTCTTTCAAGACCGGCAAACAGGTATACCTTACCTGCAGAAAAATTATGTTGAGCCGTGAGTCGTGAGCGCGCCGGACGAGATCAGCCAAACTGTACCTACCAAAGCGCCCAGCCGCGACGCCGGGCGCATGGGTACTCTGGCGCTCGTGGGAAACCCCGCCGATATCGGCAGCTTGGCCCACGGCCGCCTCGTGCCGCTGTTTGGCGCCGGGGCCGAGATCGGGAGACGGCCTCCCCCCGGTCGCATGCGCACCGTGGTCACCCTATCCGACCGTTCCGTATCCAGCTACCACGCTCAGATCACCCAGGACGGCGACGGATTCGTCGTCGAGGACAAGGGCAGCACCAACGGGACCATGCTGGACGGCAGGGCCGTCGTCGAGCCCACGCCCTTGCGCGAGGGCTCGGTTCTGTTCCTGGGCTCCCAGGTGCTGGTCTTCCGCACCATGACCAACGCCGAGATCGCCGCCGTCGAGGCCGACGTGGCTGACCCGATTGCCCCGGTCGCCACCATGGCCCCGGCCCTGGCCACCATTTGCGCCAAGTTGCGCCGCCTGGCTCCGTCCGCGAGCGAGCTGTTCCTGCTGGGCGAGACGGGCGTGGGCAAAGAGGTGTTCGCGACCGCCATTCACGTGATGAGCGCCCGTCGCGGGCGGCTGATGGCCATCAATTGCGCGGCGCTGCCCCGGGAACTGGTCGAAAGCGAGCTCTTCGGCTACGAACGCGGTGCGCATTCGACCGCAAAGGAACGGAAGGGGGGCCTCATCGAGGCCGCCGACGGAGGAACCCTGTTCCTCGACGAACTGGCGGAGATGCCCATCGATGTGCAGAGCAAGCTGCTGCGCTTCCTGCAAGACCGAAAATACATGCCTATCGGCTCCACGCGGATGGAGACAGCCGACGTGCGGATCATCGCCGCCAGCAGCCGCGTCTCGGGGTCGTCGGGGCACCCTGCCATCCAGGATGCCTTGATGGGACGACTGGGCGCCCAGCCCGTCCAGCTCCCGCCGCTGCGCGAACGGCGCGAGGACCTGGGGCGGCTGGTCTCTTTCTTCCTGGGAACAGTGGGATCAACCCGGCCCCTCGAGCCCGAGGCGTTTCAGGCGCTTTTTCTGTACGACTGGCCGCACAACGTGCGCGAGCTGCAGAAGGTCATAGTCGAGGCCGAGCTGCTGTCGCGCGGAGAGACGACCATCGGCCTCGACCACCTGCCTGCCCCCATCGTGGGCGCGCTGGACCGTTCGTCCTCGGCACCGCAGGTCATGCGCAACGCCGGTGCGGTCGGCGAAAGGGCACCCTCTCTGGGGTCTGCGCCCCTGTCCGGGGGCGGGGGCGGGGGCGTAAGCAGCGGTGCTGGCGCCGCTGGCGGGGGCGGTGTCAACGCGGTCGGCCTCCCCCCGCGGTTGCGCCGGCCGGTGCCCAGCGCCGATGAGCTGCGGGCGTTGATGCTGCAATTCAACGGCAATGTGGCGCATGTCGCCAATCACCTGGGCCGCCAGTGGGCGGTGATTTCGCGGACGCTGCGACGCTACCAGATCGACCCGGCGGACTACCGTCCCGCAGGCGCCCCCGACCCCAACTCGATCCAAGCAGAGGTAGAGACAGCAAAAGTGGCCGTCCGTTACACCGGGAACCCAGCGGACGACGATGACGACCACGACCCCGACGTGGACGGCGACACCCTGGGTTGACAGGGCCGTATACTGTCGCGATGTCCCGCCCCGATACTGCTCCTTCGTCTTCGCCGGTACCCGCGGCGGTCTCTTCAGCGCCTGTGCTCGCGCCGTCGACCACCAACGACGCGGACGTCACCCCGCGTGACTCCCAGGCGCGGGTGATCCTGCGCCAGGGGCGCGCCCGTCCGCTGTGGTTCGGGCATCCCTGGGTGTATGCCAATGCCATCGGTCGGATCGAGGGAGAAGCGGCCCCGGGCGACATCGTGTCTCTGCGTGATCACGACGGTCGTCTCATCGGACGCGGAATTTTCAATCCGCGCTCGCAAATTCCCGTTCGGCTGGTCACCCGCCGCGATGAGGCGGTGGATGAGGCCTTCTTCCGCGCCCGCATCGCTGACGCCCGTGCGCTGCGCGCGCGTCTGGGGCTGCCCTCGGAGCGCACCACCGCCTACCGCCTGGTGAACAGCGAAGGCGACAATCTGCCCGGCGTGGTGGTCGACGTGTACGACGACGCGGTGGTGGTGCAGGTGACCACCCTGGGTATGGCCATGCGGCGCGCCACTCTGTTCGACGCCCTGGAGGCAGAGCTGGCCCCGCGGACCATTTTCGAAGTGGCGGCGCAGAGCTATGCCGAGCTCGAGGGATTCTCCGCCACCTCGCGCGTCGCGCGCGGTGTGTCGCGGATCCAGGTGTCATGCCTGGAAGACGGCATCAAGCTGGACGTGGAACCTCTGTCTGGCCAGAAGACCGGAATGTTCATCGATCAGCGCGAAAATCGGATGCGGGTCGGTTCGCTGGCGCGGGGGGCTCGCGTGCTCGATTGCTACGCCTACGCGGGCGGGTTCGGCCTGCAGGCCGCGCGCGGCGGGGCGAAATCCGTGACCGCCGTCGACAGCTCGGCGCGCGCGGTCGCCCGTATCGGCGCCCACGCTGCCATGAACGGCCTCACGGTGGACGCCGTCGAATCCGATGTGTTTCGTTTCCTGGAAACGGCCACCCCAGGTGGGTACGACCTGGTGGTGGTGGACCCGCCCAAGTTCGCCCGGGCGCGCAAGGATCTGGACGCCGCCCGCAAGGGCTACGAGCGGCTCAACGCCCTGGCGCTCGCCGCGCTGGCGCCGGGAGGCTTCCTGGTGACCTGCTCCTGTTCACAGAACGTGGATCTGGTGGAGTTCGAACGAATTCTGGCGGCGGGAGCCAAGCAGGCGGGCCGCCAGGTGCGCATCGTGGAGACGCGTGGGGCGGCGACGGACCATCCCTTGCCCGCGGGATTCTCCGAGGGCCAGTACCTGAAGGTTCTGTTCGCCTACGT
>JBDSME010000534.1:0-2674 GCA_039916065.1 Polyangia bacterium | reverse complement strand
GCACCGGCGCTATCACCGGTCATCGTTTCATACCGAACGCGGACGCCCACCTGGACGGCGGCCTGTTCAAGCGCCTCCGTGATCTGCTCGGGCTTCATGCTGACCTTTTAGCCGGTTCCTCCCGTTTCGCAAAGGCCGCGCCTTTGCCTGTCCTTACTCGTCCGGAGTCTCTGCCGATCGATCCAGATCGATGATCTGGGCACCACCGACATAGGACTTGGTTTCGTAGCGGGTGAGACTGCCGAGCTGACGCACAATCGCCGCCATCCGTTCTGACTCGTTCAGGATGGTCTCCAGGGCACGAAAGTGAGGACTTTCAGGGTCCATCTTGCGCATCATGATCTGGGCGTAACCCATCACCGACGTGAGTGGTTGGTTCAGCTCGTGGGCGGCCGCACCCGCCAGCTCGATGGCCACCACCTGTTTCTCTGAGATCGCCAGCTTCTCTTGCGCGGTGGCCAGACGTTCCTCCATGCGCAGCCGTTCGCGAAGATCAGAGAAGATACCGACCGTGGCGATCTCCCGCCCGGCATCGTCGAAGACCAGGGCCGCGGAAATTGACACCGGGATCAGCTCGCCCGTGGCTGATTTCAGCTCACGCCGGACCGGTTCCAGACGTCCACCGCCCCCGCGCTGAGACGACCGGAGCAACCGCATGATCTCCTGGGCCACACCCGGCGGATACACCTCCGTCACCGACATCTTGCCGATCACCTCGGCGGCCCGATACCCGCAGATGCGCTCGGCGCTGTGGTTAAAGAGCAGCACCGTCCCGCGCATGTCCGCGGCGATGATTCCATCGACCGCGGAGTTGAGGATCCGCTCCAGAAACTCGGTGGTGCGCCGCAGCTCGATCTCCAGCTCGCGGGCCAGGGTGACGTCACGAAAAGCGAAGATGGCCGCCCCGTGTTCAGCCAGGATGCCGATGGACGCCACGGACACCGTGATGCGATCACCGGAGGTGGTGATCAGGTCGAGATCGAAGTTCTCCACCGGCCGCGACTGGGTGGCCAGCGACAGCTGCCTCCAAAGGGTTTCGCGCTGTCCTTCCGGAACGATCTGCCCCCACGAGCGTCCCGCCAGGCCATCGCGGGCATAGCCGGTGACCTGCTCGGCGGCGCGATTCATGTACAGGACTGTTCCCGTGCGATCGAGGACAACGATGCCGTCGGAGGCGCTGTCGATGAAGGCGCGGTATCTCTCGATGGCCCGCAGGCGACGTTCCCGGTGCACGTCAGTCAGGGTGGTCTTTCGCGTGCGATCCCGCAGCGGCTCCAGGACCTTGGCACCGGGCAACACCACCGCGATCAGCGCCGCGGCGGCGCGTCCACAGAGCAACACGGAATCAGAAAGCTGGGTGGCCAGATAAGGGAGGCGCGCCACCAGCACGCCGCGGGTCTTGCGGCGAACGATCACCGGAAAGATCGCCCAGGTGCCGAGGCGCGGCCCTGGGGCTTCACCTGCGTTGGTTGCGGGTACCAAGGTCTGCCCGGGCAACCCGTCTTGCCCCTCTTGCCCGTTTTGCCCGTTCTGTCCGTCCTGTGGGATGGCGCGAAGATCTGGTATCGGCTCCGACAGGCCGGGGTCCGGCTCCGCGGCAACCACCACCTCCGCGGAGAGCATCGCCTCGCGCAGCGAGGGCGCGGCGAGCAGCGTCGCGAACCCCGCGTCCGAGCGGTGCTGATCGCTGTCGGCGATCACATGCAAGCTCTCCCCCTCTCTCACCGTGGCCAGCACCGCCACCGTGGTGGCCCCCAGTGCCCGGGCCATCTGTTCGGCCGCGTCATGCAGGTGGGCCTCATCGCTGCCCAGTGCCAGCGCCTCGCCGGCCCTGGTCAGGGCCTCCCCCAGCACGCGCACCGGTCCGTGGGACATCAGGACGGACTCCGCTTACCGCGCTTCTTCTTACTTGCGCGCTTCGCAGCGTGGGCACCAACGCCCCCCCCTTTCAGCGCGAGGGGTCGTGCCGCTCCGGAAATCGATGCCGACGCCGCCAGGGCGGCCGCCCAGACGTTGCGCACCGGTACGGCGGCGCGCTCCGCTTCGCGCCGGCAGTCCTCGTACTCCGGCGAGGCGCCGATTGGCGTCCCATCCAGCGCCGCCACCTTGACACCGATCGAGCCATAGAGCGTCTGCACCGTTTCCACCGAACGCCCGAGGACGCTGCGGGAGACGGGATGAACGCGGATCCCCAGCGTGGTTGAATTGAGGAAGAAAGCCCGTTCCACCTCGGCCAGCGACGAGGGTTCAACCAGCACCGAGATCTGCTGCGCCGGGCGTCCTTTCTTCATGATGATGGGGGTGGACCAGACATCCAGCGCGCCGGCCGCGAACAAGGCATCGCACAGCGAGGCCATAAGTTGCCCCGTCATGTCGTCCAGGTTGCTCTCCAGCATCAGGACCTCTTGCGCAGCCGCGGGCAGCGCCTGCCCGATGGGCTCGCCGAGCATCGCGCGTAGCACATTGGGTCGATCGGCCAATTCCCGACTGCCAGCTCCGTATCCGATGGCGGATAGACGCAGCGGCGGTGGCGGACCGAACGCATCGACCACCGTGGCCAGAAAAACCGCGCCGGTGGGCGTGGTCAGTTCCCCTTCCCCGTCCGCAATCATGGGTATTCCCTGCAGCAACGCCGCCGTCGCCGGCGCGGGAACGGCCACCAGGCCGTGCGCGG
>JBDSME010000533.1:0-5260 GCA_039916065.1 Polyangia bacterium | reverse complement strand
CGCCACCGATGGCGGCCTGGTTGCGCACGTTCTGCGGTGCCACGTTGTAGTACGAGAAGAAACCGGTCATCGCCCGCAACTCTCCGAGGCGCCCCTCCCGAACCAGGGTGCGCGCCCCCACCCAGCGGGGGTGCGTCTTAACCATCACTGCCTCCTGGATCAGCCTGCCGGTGCGTTCCCGGGCCGCGATCAGCTGGCGCGCCTCGGCTGCGTCGAGCGCGATGGGCTTCTCACACAACACGTGTTTCCCCGCCTCCAGCGCGCGGACGGACCAGGGCACGTGCAGATGATTGGGCAACGGGATGTAGATGGCGTCAACCCCGGGGTCGTCCAGCAGCCCCTGGTACGACCCGTAAGCCCGGGCGATTCCCGCGGTGTGCGCCGCAGCCTGGGCCTTCTCGGTCGTTCGCGAGGCCAGGGCCACCACCCGCGCGCCTGGGGTGGCCTGCAGCGCAGGAATAACACGCTCCAGTGCGATCTTGGCCGCACCCAGCACGCCCCACCGAATCTCCTTCATCGGCGGGCCTCTCCACGCCCCGGCACGACGGCGGCGACGATTTCATCAGGGGATGCGCGAAAGGGAGTGCTCTCCCAGCGAGTTCGGTGGTCGGGCATGTGCGCCGTCCAGAATTGTACAGCCCAACCTCGGCGACCGGATAGGTGTGTGCACCTGGGTCCTCCGTCTATCTCCACATGCGATCGGCGGCATTGCGTCACGCTGACACTATTCAGGTCGCCACCGACGCGCGCCTTCACGAAAGACCGGGCCAGGGAGAACGAGGGCAGTTGTGAGCCAAACGCTGTCCCTGCCGCGCGCCATTGGTCTTGGACAGGCGAAGTCTAAGGTTTGCGGGTGAGCTCCAGCTCGAGATCGATGGCAATCTCATCTCCGACCACCACGCCGCCGCCGTCGAGCGCGGCGTTCCAGACGATGTTGAAGTCCTTGCGGTTGATTCGCGCACGAGCGGCCACGCCTCTCCTCACGTTGCCCCAGGGGTCATTCACCTCCGGCGAGATGGATTCCACATCCAGCGTCACTTCGCGTGTGACGCCGCGGACGGTGAGATCACCGACGACGAACAGATTGTCCCCCTTCCCTGCAGTGACCCGTTTGGACTTGAAGGCAATCTGGGGGAAATTGGCGATATCCAGGAAGTCACCGCTCCGTAGATGCTCATCTCGCTTGGGGTCGCGGGTGTTAATGGTGGCCACCTCGATGCGTGCCTCGACCGACGATCGACCGGGCTCGCCTTCGTCGATCACCACCTGGCCGGTGATGTGTCCCAGCTCGCCACGGACGTTGGCCACCATCATGTGGCGGACCTTGAACGTGGCGCTGGAATGCGAGACGTCGATTTCGTAGGCGCGGGCCGCGGGCACCGCCGTGGCCCCGCTGCGCGAAGAATTCGCCGCAGGGACGCTGGCCGCAGGGACGTTGGCCGAAGGGACGTTGAATGATTGATTGACGGAAGGGCTGGTGGTCATGTGTGATCTCCTTGCCCGGACGAAATGCACCAGTTGGGCCAACCGAACAGCCATGATTTGCCGCGGCCTATACTACGGCGGTGCTATCATTATGATTGACAACAACAATCATTTCGATATGTTTGGGACATGCGCGCCGTTGACCTGGACCTTCGCGAGTTGCTCCAGTTTTCTCCGTCCGCCGGGGGCCCCATCCATTTCGCCGGGCAGCGCGCGTTGCTCCTGGACGCCGTGGCGATGGGACTGCTGCGCCGCTCTCTTATCGACACGCTCGGAGCGGCAGGGGCCCGCGCGATCCTGTCCCGTTTTGGCTACGCCCACGGCTGGCGGACGGCCGAGACCCTGAAGGCAATGCCCTGGTCCTCCGAAGAGGAGTGGCGCATCGCCGGTAGTCGCCTGCATACCTTGCAGGGACTGGTCACGGTCGAGCTGGTTCCCCGCCAGCCAGGTGACCCGCGCGCGCCCTTCGCCGAGGCGATCTGGCGTGAGTCGTTCGAGGCCGAGCAGCACTTGCTGCACGTGGGACTGGCGGACGAGCCCGTCTGCTGGATGCTTTGCGGCTTCGCGAGTGGCTACATCAGCCATGCCAATGGTCAGGAGATCTATTGTCTGGAGGAGACCTGTGTCGGGAAGGGCGACGCCGTCTGTCGCATGGTGGGGCGGACCGCCGCCGCGTGGGGCGAGCGCATCGAGCCTTATCTGGGCTTCTACCGATCCGACTGCATGTCCGAGGGCATGAAGAAGGTAGCCGACCAGATCAAGAAGACCGAGCGCAAGCTGCGCCAGCGCAAGCACCAGCAGGGGGACGGCGGCGGCGCAGACGCCCCCTTCGGGATCGTCACGCGCAGCACCGAGATGCAGCAACTGGTGGAGCTGGCCCGTCGCGCCGCCAAGGTGGACGCCACCATACTCATCACCGGTCCGTCGGGGGCGGGCAAGGAACGGATCGCCCGGCTCATTCACGCGGAGTCAGCTCGCGCCGCCGGTCCCTTCGTCGCCATCAACTGCGCCGCGCTGACGGAAAGTCTCCTGGAGAGCGAGCTGTTCGGTCATGCCAAGGGAGCGTTCACCGGCGCCACCAGCGATCGCGTGGGACTTTTCGAAGCGGCCAATGGCGGGACCTTGCTGCTCGACGAGATCGGGGAGGTGCCCTCACCGCTGCAGGCGAAGTTGTTGCGTGTGCTGCAGGAGCATGAAATTCGTCGCGTGGGGGAGAGCCGCAGCCGCAAGGTCGATGTGCGCATCCTGGCCGCCACCAACCGCATCCTGAGCGAAGAGGTGGCCCGCGGCGGCTTTCGGCACGATCTGTACTACCGCCTGCGGGTGATCGAGCTGCGCGTGCCACCGTTGCGGGCCCGCCGCTGCGACATCATTCCGCTGGCACGGCAGTTCCTGGCCGAGAGCGCGGCCCGCCTGCGCAGAAACGTCGATGGATTCGATCCGCGCGCCGCCGACCAGCTGGTACGTTATGGGTGGCCCGGGAATGTCCGCGAGCTGGAGAACGCCGTGGAACGCGCGGTCGCCCTGTGCCTGGGCACCCGGGTGGAGGTGGATGATCTGCCCGAAGAGATCAGACAGGCCCGTTCGGACCTGCCCGCGGCCGGAGAATCACGCCGACTGGAGGACGTGGAGCGGACCCTGATCCTTGCCACGCTGGCCGAACACGAAGGCAATCGTGCCCGGGCCGCCGAGGTGCTGGGCATTGGCGTTGCGACCCTGTATCGCAAGCTCAAACATTACGGCGCGGCGGGCGCGGCGGGCGGAGAGGGAACACCGCCGCCGCATGGACCGAGTGCCACGGGAACTTCTTTCTTTCCCGTACCGCCAGCAGCGTCCTGAGGTCCCGGCCACCAATGACAGCGGGGCACGAGATGCCCTACCTGATCAGAATGTTTACGAACGAAGCAAGTTTTCAGGCGACGTCGGCGCCGGCACAAGTACCGGGAGGCGCGGCTTTTGCCGCGCCGGGATCGCCGCAAGCGGGTCCGCGGGAGGGCTAGCCCTCCCGCGTTAGTTGACGGAGAATCCCTTCTTCGCTGCGGGCACGTCATTCAGCAGGACTTCGACGTTGTACGTTCCCTTGGGCCAGGGCGTTTTCTTGCTGATGTGAAACTCGTGAGTGGCGGGCCCTCCCAGATCCAGAGTCTGAACGTCTTCATGCACCGGAACGGCATTCCCCTTCTTGTCGGAGAAGGTCCACTTGGCTTTCAGCACCGTCGCTTTGCCGACACCCGTGGTTTCGACCGAGGCGTAGATGGTGTCCTTCACACCCATGGTCTCGCTCTGTGCCGTTATCTTCTTGTCGGGGCCGATGCTCTTTCCGAGGCTGACGCCCGCCACGGCCACGGGGGCGGCGGCGGGGGGCGGTGCGGGGGGCGGCGGCGGAGCAGGGGCTGCCGGCGGTGGCGGAGGCGGTGCCGGCTTCGAGCAACCGACGAGCGAAGAGGGAGCCAGGAAACAGAGCGCCACGACTCCGGCGGCCAGGAGCCCGGCGGCTGAACGACGAAGATCTGCAATAAGGAACGTGTTCATGAGATCAGGTCCTCCTTGGGCGGCAACGTGATCACCTGACCGGGATAGATCTTGTCCGGGTCCTTTATGACATCCTTGTTGTGCTCGAAAATCTTTCGCCACAACTTGGACTCGCCATACTCCGCGTGGGCGATCCTGGAGAGGGTGTCGCCCTTGACGATCGTGTAGGTCTTGCCGGCGATCGGCGCCGTGCTGGAGCCGCCGCCTTCGACATCGGAAAAATCCGGCGGCTTTTCGTCGTCCGTCATGATGCTTCTTCCTTTCGTTCTTCGAACTTCACCGAGAGAACTTGTCCGAGGGGGCCAGCTTGCCCTCCTACCCGATAGGGAGCAAGCGGAATCAGTTCACGTCGGGAAGACAGATCAAGAGGTCGGCCTAGCCTACACCTCCAATCAAGTTTTTCCTGAGCGAGTCCTGGTACCTCGCCAAAGTGGTTTCGATCGGTTGCGGAGGAACCGTTGAGGAACCGACGTGCGCCATATTGAAGCTGCTTGTCCCCTCGCGCCGAAGGGGAGAGGGGTTAGGGTGAGGGGCCCGCTACTTTCCCCCAGATTGGGCCTTGCCCGTTCCGGTCCCCTCGCCCCGAAGGGGAGAGGGTTAGGGTGAGGGGCCCCATTTTTCCGCAGAAATTGGGCCTTGCCGCTCGCAAGGCTTGCCCTCACCCAGTCCCTCTCCCGCAACGGGAGAGGGTTCATCGGACGCAAAGTGATCGCAACGATTTAGGAAAAGCCCCCCATAGATGTGTAGGAGCTTGAGCCACGAAGTGGGGAGAGGTCGGCCGCAGGCCGGGTGAGGGGGACGGCGCTGCGACAAACGGCGGCGGTATGGGCCACGTCGCCTTCGCCGAGGGCCGATCGAAATCTGTGAGCCAGCGGCTAGGAGAGCTTGGGCGAGACCAAAGCCGCGCCCCCCGGGCGGTTCAGGAAGGCCGGCTTGACCAGGAGGACCACTGCGGGGAGGAAGGCGACCGTCGCGGCGCTGCTCACGACCATCGTCAGGGCCACCAGGACTCCAAGCAGGACGTGAACCTTGAAGAGGGACAGCGCCAGGCACAGGTACCCGCCCGCGACCGCGGTGGCCACGTAGGCGATCGCCTTGCCGGAAGTGGTGAGGGCAGTCGCGGTGGCCAGCCGCAGATCGCCGCCCGAGCGATGGAACTCCTCGCGCACGCGGAACAGGAAGTAGACGGCGTAGTCAGCGCCGATTCCCACGGCCATCGCGGAGATGGCGGCGGTGCCCATCG
>JBDSME010000532.1:0-4203 GCA_039916065.1 Polyangia bacterium | reverse complement strand
GTGTTTTATGGCGATGCCACCCGGCTGGACTTGCTGCACGCCGCCGGCGCCGCCCAGGCCCGCCTGCTGGTGGTGGGGGTGGACAGCCCCGAGGCCAGCGTCAAGCTGGTCGAAGTGGCGCGCCAGCACTTCCCGCACCTGCGCATCGTCGCCCGCGCCCGCAACATCAGCCACTGGGTGGAGCTGCGCAACCTGGGCGTGGAGTCGGTGGAGCGCGAAACCTTTGAGTCGGCGTTGCGTACCGGCCGCCGCGCCCTGGAACAGCTGGGCATCGCCCCTCACGAAGCGCGCGAGCGCGCCGACAGATTCCGCCGCCAGAACGTGAGCGCGCTACATGAGATGCTTCCCTTCTTCGGCGACGAAACCCGCCGCCTCTCCGCCGCCAAAGCCGGCCGCGAGCAGCTCGAAAAGCAATTCGCCGAAGACCAAGCCGCCCTGGACCGCACGATGGGCTCCTGGGCCGCCGAACGCGACGCCGACACCGAACAACCGGAGCGCCTCCCCGCCGAGTAACCGCCCGCCCCCGGACCGGCGACCGAAATTTCCGATCCGATGAACCCTCTCCCGCTCGCGGGAGAGGGCCTGGGTGAGGGCAAGCCTTGCGAGCAGCAAGCCCCAATTTTGCGAAAATAACCCCATAGCGCACACACCAGCGAACAATCGACATCCCACTGCGCCAGCTCCCCTGCTTCGTGCCTGGTCCATATCGTCCAGGACGCATCAGGTTAACGCCCGGACAGGCGCTTCGACCCGCCAAACCTGTTGCTTTGGATTTTGCGCAACGCCAATATGCTCGCTTCGCGTGTCGGGGCCGCTCGAAGATCGCCTCTCCTTTCCTGTTCCACGGCGCTCATCTACGCGCTCAGACACATATCGCTTGAACCCCCTATTCGTGAGAAACAAGAAAATGAACCAGCGCTCTTGGCTATCCAAATCGTCCACGGTGCCCACACGCCCCACGAACGTCGCTTATTTCCTCGGCGTGTCTTGCTCCGCCGTTCTGATCGCGCTTGGCGGCTGCGGCTCAAGCAGCGCGTCCTCCGACGCCGGCAGCGGTGGCGCTGGCGGTAGAGCAGCGGCCAGGACCGATGGCGGCAACGAAACGGGCGGCGCGACAGGGAGTGGCGGAACTGGAGTCGGTGGCTCCGACGACGGCACGGGCGGTGCGGCCTTGCCGGGCTCCGGTGGCGCAGCGGCCGACGTGGATGGTGGAGGCACCGACGCGCCTGCCGCAGGGGCCCCCAAGGCCGCACTGGACCTGTGCCGGTCGTTCTGCGATCGGGTAACCAAATGCGACACCAGCCGCGATCAGCAAACGTGCCTGAACGCGTGCACCAACTCCAATGCCGCGCTTTTTCCCAAGCTACGCGCCGACATCGTGGCCTCGATAGCGGGATGCGTCTTGCAGAAAGACTGCGCCACCATCAGCCTCGATGTCTCGCTGAGGACCTGCGCCGGTGAAGCCGCGGCAATCATCGGTCCGTCGGCGACGGCAACGGCGTTCTGCAGCGCCGCTGACACCGCCCAAACCCAGTGCGGCGTCACCATCGACAAGGCCGACTGCCTGACCAGCGCAAAGGTCTATTCCGATGCGACCCTGACCGACGCCATGGCGTGCACGACAAAGTCCTGTTCGCTGATCTATCCCTGCGCCTCGGCCACCCTGAACACCGCGACCGGCTCATGGTCCCTCGGCGCCGGCATCAAACCCGGTAAGAAGTGCGCCGGCACGGCGAACCCGTGCAACTACTTCAGCAGCCAGATGACCCAATGTCAGGCAGCCGGATGCACGTACGCCGCGACCTGCTCCGGATCCCCGAACTGTTTCTTCAGTTCCACCATGCCGGCCTGCCAGGCTATGGCCGGTTGCACCTGGAACGCCACCTCCTTGATGTGCACCGGCAACCCCACCGTGACCTGCGCCGCCCAGACCACCCCCACCGCCTGCCAGCAACTCATCGGCTGCTTCCCCTCAGGCACCTGCACCGGCACCGTCCCCCTGTGCACCACCGTCGGCGTCACCGCCTGCGCCACTCACCCCGGCTGCATGGTGATGGACGCGATGTAGGGGCGGGGCCGCTTTCCCAAGGAGTTGTCCGCGTCCCGTCCAGTAGCCGGGCCGCCGTTTGAGGTGAGCGACCGCCACGATCTCGACCTCCACCTCGGAGACTTTGCGGTAGACGATCGCGTACGGAAAGCGGCCCAACAGAACACGGCGCGAGCCGGCAGCCAATACCCAGCGTTGAGGCGCGTCCAAGATCTCATCGGCCTTTGTGCGAACAGCGACAACGAAACGCAGCCCCAGGCCAGGTGACCGGTCGTCGTATCAGGCAGCCGCGTCCTGCAGCTCGGCCTCAGCCATCGGGTTGAAGCCCAGGTGTCTACTTGCCACCGAAGCGCTTTTCAAGGCGGGCAAAGACCTCGTGGGCGGGGACGGTCTTCACGCGACCGCTGTCCACGTCGTCGATACGCCGCTTGATCTCGGCCTCCCAATACTCTCCGAGGTTGCTAGCGTCGAGGCTGGCCGACAGTTCCTCGATCAGTTCCTCACGCTGCTCGGGGTCGAGCTTCAGCGCGGCCTCAAGAATTTCCTTCGTAGCGGTGGACATAACGGCTTCAGTGTACCCCGGCGCGCAGCGTCGGGCTTGCGTCATTCGTTGATCGGCGGCCCCCCCGCCGCCGCGGAGCCGAGCGTCGCCCGCGACGCACCACCAAACGGCGCGGTCGTCGTCGGAGGCCGATGGTAATCGCGATCGTCGCCCGTGCCGGCGGGAGCGAGGTGCCCGACGGGCGGCGCGAGCTGCCACCCACCCGCGGCGCGAGGTGCCCCCGTGGCGCGAGGTGCCACCCACTTCCCCACACGAGGCGCCACCCGTGGCGCGAGGTGCCACCCACTTCCCCGCACGAGGCGCGGATGATGATCCGCCCGGCGCGCGCGAGGTGCGCGCGCGCGAGGTGCTGCGCGCGCGCGAGGTGCCACCCACTTCCCCACACGAGGTGCAGACGATGATCCACAACCGCGTCTCACGTCACCGCCACCACCCGAGAACCGATAGGGCCACATGCCTCGCCCTCTGCGCTTCGTCCCACCTGGTGCTCTCGTTGAGGTCACCGCCCGAACCGTTCACGGTCGCTTCCTCCTACGGCCGTCGTCCGAGGTCAATGAGATCATCCTCGGCGTCATTGGCCGGGCGCAGTATCTGTTCGCAGTTCGCATCCACGCCTTCGTCGTACTCTCGAACCACTGGCACGGCCTCGTTTCGGTCGACGACGCCGCTCAGCTTTCCGCCTTTCTCGCTTTCGTCAATGGCAACATCGCCCGGGAGATCGGCCGCATCCACGATTGGCGTCACCGCTTCTGGGCGCGCCGGTACAGGGCCATTGTCGTGGCCGACGAGGCTGCCGCCGTCGCCCGCTTGCGCTACATCCTTCAGAACGGTTGCCAAGAGGGGCTCGTCGACCGGCCTGCCGATTGGCCCGGGCTCTCCTGCGTTCGGGCCCTCACCTCGTGCGCCGAGCTCCGCGGGATCTGGCACGACCGGACCGCCGCGTACAATGCCCGCCGCCGCGGGAAACGTGTCGCCAACGGGCAGTTTGCCACCGAGTACAAGGTCCACCTCACGCGCCTCCCCGCGTGGCGCAATCTTTCCCCGGCTCGCCACCGCGCCGCCTGCGCCGAACTCGTCGGGATAATCGAAGCCGAAACCCGCGACGAGCGCACACGCTCCGGCAGGTCCTGCTTTGGTCCCACCCGGATACTCGCTCAGCACCCTCACGATCGGCCGGTTGCTTCGGACACCAGTCCCGCCCCCCTCGTTCACGCTTCTACCCGCGCTGTCCGCGATGCCTTCTGGCGCGCCTACGCCGCCTTCGTTGATGCCTTTCGCGCCGCTGTGGCTTGCCTCCGCCGCGGCGACAAGGCGGATTTCCCGGTGGGGGCTTTTCCGCCGGGCGCCCCGTTCGTCAGCGCGCCCCCCGCTCCCGCCTGAGGTCCCCACCACACTGACGCGGGTGAGCATGCCCGCGTCCTAGGCGTGGGCACACCTCCCTCGGGGGACACCCAAATCCGGCCAGTCGTGGACACCTCCGATCCGGCCAGGGATCCGAGCTGTCGACGGTGAGGGCCGGCGTCAAGGGCGAGCGGCCTTCGGCCGTCGCTTCGCGACCCTTGACCCCAGCCCTCACCGTCGGAGAGACGCTTCT
>JBDSME010000531.1:0-3754 GCA_039916065.1 Polyangia bacterium | reverse complement strand
TGTTCTTGTGGCTGCTCGAGCAGGTCACGGGCTTCAGGACCGGGCACCAGGTGCTGGTGTACCTGTTGCCTGTGGCTGGGCTGGCGCTGGGCACCATCCACGAACGGTTCGGACAGTCGATCAAGGCTGGCAACAACCTGATCATCGACACCATTCACGACGAAGGCCCGGAGCTTCCCCTGCGGATGGCGCCCCTGGTGCTGGGGGGCACAGTGATGACCCATTTGTTTGGAGGCAGCGCCGGCCGCGAGGGAACGGCGGTGCAGATGGGCGCCAGCTTGACCGACTGGCTGTCGCACCGGTTGCGCCTGGGCGCCCCCGTCAGGCGGCGATTGCTGGCCGCCGGCGTTGCTGGCGGATTCGGCTCCGTGTTCGGGACTCCCTTCGCGGGAGCGGTCTTCGGTCTTGAGTTCGTGGTGCTCGGCCGCCTCGAATACCGTGCCCTGGTGCCCGCGCTGGTGGCTTCCGTGATCGGCGATCTGACCACGCGCGCACTCGGCATCGCGCATACGATCTACCCGACCGCACCTCACCTGGCCCTAAACCCGTTGCTGTTGCTGAAGTGGCTGCTGTTCTCCGCCGCCATCGCGCTGGTGACCATCGCCTTCATCGAGCTCACCCACCGACTGAAGGCCCGCGGCGAGCGGCACCTCCCGCGCCTGCCGCTTCGCATGTTCGTCGGCGGGCTGTTGGTGGTGGGGCTCTGGAGGCTGGTGGGGACCAGCGATTATCTCGGTCTGGGCGTGCCGGTGATCGTGCGAGCCTTCCACGATGCGCAGCTCCCCTGGTCAGCGTTCGCGTTGAAGCTGGTCTTCACGGCCATCACCCTGGCGGCCGGCTTCCTGGGGGGCGAGGTCACGCCGTTGTTCTTCGTGGGGGCGGCGCTGGGCAATGTCCTGGCGCGGCTGCTGGGACTGCCGCTGGAACTCGGCGCCGCCGTGGGCATGGCGGGCGTCTTCGCCGCGGCCTCAAACACGCCCCTGGCGTTGTCCATCATGGCCGTGGAACTGGTGGGGCCGGGCAGCATTCCGCACGTGGCGATCGTCTGCGTGGTGGCGTATCTGCTGAGCGGGCATCGCAGCATCTACCCGGCGCAACGTTTGCTGCACGGCAAGTGGGGACACCGCCTGTCCGCCCAGCCCACCGCGCTGCGGGATCTGCGCGGGCCAACAACCTCACCTGCTACGTCGCCGCCTCCCGGCCGCCCGGCATCCCGCTGAGCGAAGTCGCGTCCGTGGTCCGTTCATGTTGCCATTAACTTCGTTAATCTATTGGGCCACGGTTATTTATTGGCTTAATACTTCCGGCGGCGCCACTCTTTAAAAATCATGCGCTCATACCCAGGACGAAAGTACGTACCGGCAGCCCCCATCGCGCTGGACAACCGCCGGTGGCCCAACCAGGTGATCACGCGGCCGCCTCTCTGGTGCAGCACCGACCTGCGTGACGGTAATCAGGCACTGGTAGAGCCGATGGACCAGGCGCGCAAGCTGCGGATGTTCGAGACGCTCGTGCGGATAGGGTTCAAGGAGATCGAAGTCGGCTTCCCCTCCGCCTCCCAGGTCGAGTTCGACTTCGTCCGCCGCCTCATCGAGGAGGACAGGATCCCGACCGATGTGTCGGTGCTGGTGTTCACGCAGGCGCGCCCAGAGCTGATCGAACAGACCTTCGCCTCGGCGCGCGGCGCTCGTCGCGCCGTGGTCCACGTCTACAATGCGACGGCACCGCTGTTTCGGCGGGTTGTCTTCCAAAAGGACCGCGGCGGTGTCCTGGAGATTGCCGCCAGGGCCACGGCGCAGATCCGAGATCTGGCCGCCGCCAACCCGGGCACCGAGTGGGGTTTCGAATATTCACCGGAGACCTTCAGTGCGACCGAGCTCGATTTTTCCAAAGAAGTCTGCGATGCCGTCGCGGAAACCTGGGGCGCATCCCCCGACCGCAAGGTCATCTTGAACCTCCCCGCGACCGTGGAGAGATCGACGCCGAACATCTATGCGGACCAGATCGAGTGGATGCACCAGAACCTGGCACGGCGCGACTCGGTCGTACTCAGCGTCCATCCGCACAACGACCGCGGCACCGCCGTCGCCGCCGCCGAGCTTGCGCTGATGGCCGGGGCCGATCGCGTGGAGGGATGCCTGTTCGGCAACGGCGAGCGTACCGGCAACGTGGATCTGGTCACGCTGGCGCTGAACCTGTACTCCCAGGGCATCGATCCA
Organism: Polyangia bacterium; assembly: GCA_039916065.1. Lineage (GTDB taxonomy): Bacteria > Myxococcota_A > Polyangia > Fen-1088 > Fen-1088 > FEN-1088. The sequence goes on along the minus strand of JBDSME010000531.1, from coordinate 1,535 downwards.
GGTCTCGATTTTTCGGACATCGACGGTGTGCGCGCCGTCGCTGAGCATTGCACGCGGCTACCGGTCCATCCTCGACATCCCTACTCGGGCGATTTTGTTTACACGTCCTTCTCGGGATCGCACCAGGACGCCATCAAGAAGGGATTCGAAGCGCGCGCCGCCGGTCCCGAGGGCGCCGTGTGGGACGTGCCATACCTGCCTGTCGACCCAGCAGATGTCGGGCGCACGTACGACGCCGTCATTCGCGTCAACGGCCAATCGGGAAAGGGGGGCATTGCCTACCTGCTTGGCGCCACCTATGGTTTGGATCTGCCGCGTCGATTGCAGATTGAATTCGCGCGCGTCGTTCAAAAATACGCCGACAGCGACGGTCGCGAGCTGACCGCACCAGATTTGCTGAGAGTTCTCGACGTCACGTACCGGCGTGACGTCATTGGGTCGGGGGCTTCCGGAGCGCCAGGCGTGGACGACCCGGTCGGTGCGGTGTTCGCGGTCTGGGGAGTCGACGCCCACGTCGTCACGACCAGCGTCCAGCCTGTTCGCGGGCTGGCGCAGACCCATGCGGCAATCTTGGAGGTTCGATTCGGCAGCGCGCCGGCGCTCTTCGCGTTGGGTCTAGGAGATGGCGAAGAGGCTGCATCGCGGGCCGCCGCGGTCAGCGCCGTTCACAGGGCCGGGCTGGAGTTGCCGGCCCGAGCGGCACACGGTTAAGTCACAGGCGCTCACAAGCGCGGGCCCCGGCGCCCCCCCATTCGGCACGGGCCGTTGCTACTCGAGACCGCTGGCGCGGCGTGCTCGCTGCAGCACGACCCGCGCCACGCCGTGCGCTTTCGCTGCGCCTGCGGCCAGAACGTCACGAACGTAGTCCGGACGCGCGGCCAGTTCCGCGCGTAGTGCTCGCGCGGGCGCGAAATAGGTCCAGTAGTGCTCAAACAGGGCAAGCTTGAGATCTCCGTACCCCAGCCCACCGGCACGCAGCCGCTGCTCCCAGTCTCCGGCGACCTCCGCCGGCGCGAATAGCTTGAGCAACTGCACCGCCAGGTTCTTGTCCGCGTCGGCCTTCGGCTCCGCGGGTGGCCGGCTGTCCATGACGATGCTCATGATGCGCTTGCGGATCACCTTGTCGTCCCCGAACAGGTCGATGGTGTTGCCGTAGCTCTTGCTCATCTTCTGGCCATCGGTGCCGGGAACCACGGCCGCGTCATCTCGGATGTCCGGCTCGGGGACCACCAGAGTGTCGCCGTAGGTCTGATTGAATTTGATGGCGATGTCCCGGGTGATCTCCAGGTGTTGCTTCTGGTCTCTCCCCACGGGAACCACGGTGGTGTCGAAGAGCAGGATGTCCGCCGCCATCAGCACGGGGTACGCGAACAGCCCAAAGTTGGGGGATATGCCGTGGGCGACCTTGTCCTTGAAGCTATGAGCGCGCTCCAGGAGACCCATCGGCGTGACGCTGCCAATGATCCAGCTGAGCTCCGTGACCTCGGGAACATCGCTTTGCCGCCAGAACACGCTCTTTTCCGGATCGAGGCCGC
>JBDSME010000530.1:0-5436 GCA_039916065.1 Polyangia bacterium | reverse complement strand
CCCCCTTGGCCTCATCGAAGGCGCTCTTCGCGCTGGCGGTGGCAAGCGCCTGCGTCAGCTCGATGTCGGGACGGATCTTCAGCGCCTTCACGAAGTACTGAACGCCGGTCGGCCGATCCTCGAACCCGTCGACGTGGAGCACTCCCAGATGGAGGTAGGTGCGCGCCATGAGCGGATGCGTCTGGAGCTCGCTGTTCTTGTTGCCGAGCGCGACCGCCTGCAACAGCTGAGTCTTGCACTTGTCGAAATCGCCAGCACTGTATGCGGCGATGGCCCCTTTGTTGAGGGACGTCATCTGTTGCAAGGTCGCGTCCTGGTCAGCGGCAAAGCTCGTCCGAGCGATGACCAACAAGAACAACAACCCTATCGAGCCCGCAACTTTGGCGCGAATGGTCATGGGATGCCCTCCGGGTGACGGATCTGCTGCATACTACACGTGCCCACCCCGCCCGGGCCGACCCTGGACCTATCGGTGCGAGCATCTTTGATTTCAGGGGCTTGGCCAGGCATTCTCCTACGCTGTGAAAATGCTGGTCACCGGCGGAGCCGGCTTCATCGGGTCCTGCTACCTGCGCTTGGTTCGACGGCTGCGGCCGGACGATCTGGTGGTGAACGTCGATGTCCTGACGTACGCGGGGAATCTGGAGAACCTGCAATCGATCGCCGCGGACCCCGGTTATCACTTCGTCAAGGCCGACATCCGTGACCAGCAGACCGTCACGTCCCTGCTGAAACAGCACGGCATCGAGGTGATCGTCAACTTCGCCGCCGAGAGTCATGTGGATCGCAGCGTCACCTCGGCCGAGCCTTTCCTGGACACCAACGTCGCGGGCACGCTGCGGTTGCTGGAAGCTGCCAGGGCCGCCCAGGTAAAGCGGTTCGTGCAGGTGTCGACCGACGAGGTCTACGGATCGCTCGGTGCGACCGGGGCGTTCCAGGAGACGACGCCGATGTCTCCCCGCAGCCCCTATTCCGCCAGCAAGGCCGCCGCCGATCATTTCGTCTCGGCCTTTCACCACACGCACGGCATGGACACCGTGATAACCCGCTGCTCCAATAACTACGGTCCCTTCCAGTTTCCAGAGAAGTTGATTCCGCTCATGATCCTGAACGCCTTCGAGGAAAAGCCCCTGCCGGTCTATGGCGACGGCATGCAGGTGCGCGACTGGATCCACGTGGAAGACCACTGCGAGGCCATCGATCTGGCGGTGACCCGGGCACCATCCGGTGCCGTGTACAACATTGGCGCCGAGAACGAGCGTCCCAACATGGACGTGGTGCGCGCCATCTTGGCGCTGACCGGCCGCGACGAGACCTTGATCCGTCACGTCACCGATCGGCCTGGACACGATCGTCGCTACGCCATGGACTCCGCCTTGATTCGCAAGGATTTGGGCTGGTCACCACGCCACAACTTCGAACAGGGGCTGGCCGACACCGTCGCGTGGTACCAAAAAAACAGCGCGTGGTGCCAGCGGGTGCGGAGCGGCGCCTACCGTTCCTACTACGACAATCAATATGCCGACCGACTGGGCGCGGGCGGCGGCACTGAGCTTAAAGGGGTCCGATGAGCACGTCTGATCAATTGCGCGGCGTAGTCCTGGCAGGTGGTACCGGCTCTCGGCTGTTTCCCCTGACCAAGGTGACGAACAAGCACCTCCTGCCCGTGGGCCGCGAGCCGATGATCTTCCATCCCGTGAAGAAGCTGGTCGAGGCAGGCGTGCGCGAGATCCTCATCGTCACCGGTACGGAGCACATGGGCGCCGTGGTGGGGCTGCTGGGAAGCGGCAAGGACTTCGGTTGCGAGATGACCTATCGGGTGCAGGACGAGGCGGGCGGGATCGCCCAGGCGCTCGGGCTGGCCCGCGGTTTCGGCAGGGATGGCGGTCTGGTGGTGGTGCTGGGCGACAACGTGTTCGAGGCGTCCCTGAAACCGTTCGCGGAGGCCTTTCGCAAGCAGGGACGTGGCGCGAAGATCCTGGTGAAGGAGGTCCCCGACCCCGGACGGTATGGCGTGGCCGTGACCGAGGGCGCGCGCGTGGTGCGCATCATCGAGAAGCCCAAGGACCCACCCAGCTCGCTGGCGGTCACGGGCGTCTATTTCTACGATCAGAACGTCTTCAACGTGATCGCTGGGCTGCGCCCGTCGGCGCGCGGCGAGCTGGAGATCACCGACGTCAACAACGCCTACATCCAACGCAACGAGCTGACCTTCGACACCCTGCCCGGCTGGTGGACCGACGCCGGAACGTTCGAGTCGTTGAAGGTGGCGAACGACCTGGCCAGCGCCACGCCGTCCACGAAGTAGCCCCGCTCAGCGGGGCCGGCGGTCGGGGGTGATGTCGGCGATGCGCGGATTCTGGCGGTCGCGATCGGACAGCGACGGCTCGCTGGAAGCCCCCCAGTCAACCTTGAGGGCCGGATCGTTCCACAGGATGCCCAGTTCGTCGCTGTTGTCGTAGAACTCGTCCACCAGATAAGTCATGTACGACTCGCGCAGAGCCAGAAATCCGTGCGCCACACCCTTGGGAATGTAGAGCGCCACGCGATTGGCTTCCCCCATCTCCACAACTTCGGAGGCACCCCGCGTCGGCGATTCCTGGCGAAAGTCGTAGAGCATCGCCCGCACCTGCCCCACCGGGACATTCCACAGGTCGGCCTGCTTGAGATGGTAGTGCAACCCCCGCAGGACACCGGCCGAGGAAAAGGAGCAGTTGCCCTGCACCATCTCTCGCGCTTCCGGGATCCAGGAACGGCGGAAGGTCTCGAAGAAAAAACCCCGGGTGTCGCCGAAGGTCTTCAGGGGAATGGTGTAAACCCCCTTGATCAGGGCGGACGCCGTGGCGGGACTGGCCGCGGCAGCGGCTCCGACGGGGGAAACGGGGGTGTTGGGCTGAGACATGGGATCAGGAGATTACCGGGCGGTGGGTGCGGATGAAAGCCCGGGCAGCGTCCTTCCACGTGGGCATGGTATCCAGCCCCCGCAGGCGAAGCAGGCGGTTGTCGAGGACCGCGCGCCGGGGTCGCGGGGCCTTCATCATGGGCAAAGCCGCCGAGGGAAGCGCCTCCACCCGATCATCCGGCAGTCCCAGCTCCGCGGCGACGAAGCGGGCGTAGTCCGCCCAGGTGGTCTCTCCGGTGGAGGTGCAGTGATAAAGGCCAAAGTATTCGGTGTGCGCCAGGGCGCCCGAGACCGACGCCACGTCGCGCACCCAGGTTGGCGCTCCAACTCGGTCCCGATCCGCACGAACGACCTCTCCCTTGGCCAGCCGCTGCATGATGGTCGAAGGGAAGTTCCGTCCGCCGTATCCATACAGCCAGCCCACGCGCACCACGAACACCCGGCGGGCGGCGGCCAGGGCCAGGCGCTCCCCCGCCAGCTTCGAGCGGGCATAGACCCCCTGGGGCGCGGGCGCATCGAACTCGTCGTAGGGACGTTCCCGCTCGCCGTCGAAGACGAAGTCGGTCGAATAGTGGATCAGCTTGACGCCGAGGTTCGCGGTGACGCGGGCCAGGGTTTCGGGACCAATGGCGTTGGCTTGAAAGGCGATGTCGCCCTCGTCTTCGGCGAGATCGACGTTGGTATAGGCGGCAGCGTTGAACACCACGTCCGCCTCCGCCTCGGAGATCACGCGCGCCGTGGCGCTGGGATCGGTGACGTCACACTCGGCGCGCGTACGCCCCTCCACCTCGAATCCGCCTCCATCCTGCGTCGGTAGCAGCTCGGTGAGCGCTTTCCCGAGGCAACCGTTGGCTCCCAGCACCAGCGCTTTCATGACGTGGGCGCCCGCCCAGCCAGCGAGCGCCGAACATCTTCTTCATCGGCGCGCACCATCATCTCGATCAATTCCTTGAAACGCACCCGCGGCTGCCACCCCATGACCCGGTTGGCCTTGGCGGCGTTGCCCTCCAGGTGATCCACCTCGGTGGGACGAAGATATCGGGGATCGATCTCAACGAACTTGTGCCAGTCGAGCTCCAGGGTCTGGAAAGCTACGTCCAGCAGTTCACGGATGGTGTGCGATTCGCCGGTGGCGATCACGTAATCGTCGGGCTTGTCCTGCTGGAGCATCAGCCACATTGCTTGCACGTAGTCGCCGGCGAAGCCCCAGTCGCGCCGCGCGTCCAGGTTGCCGAGGTAGAGCTTCTTGTCCAGGCCGTGCTTGATGCGGGCTGCCGCGCGCGTCACCTTGCGGGTGACGAACGGGATGCCTCGGCGCGGGGACTCATGGTTGAACAGGATGCCGCAGGCCACGAACATTCCGTAGGCTTCCCGATAATTCTGGCAGAGGTGGTGCGCGAACACCTTGGCGCAAGCGTAGGGGCTGCGCGGCAAGAAGGGGGTCGACTCGTCCTGGGGGGCCGCCGCCCCACCGAACATCTCGCTGGAGGAGGCCTGATAAAACCGCGTCTTGATGCCGGAGTCGCGGATCGCCTCCAGCAAGCGGAGTGTCCCCATCGCCACGGTCGACGCGGTGTACTCCGGCACGTCGAAACTGACCCGCACGTGGCTCTGGGCACCCAGGTTATAGATCTCGTCCGGCTGGACCTGGTGCAGAATGCGACCGAGCGCGCTGCCGTCGTCCAGATCGCCATAGGAGAGGCGCAACCGGTAACTGGCGGCATGCGGGTCCTGGTAGATGGGATCGAGCCGCTCGGTGTTGAAGGAGCTTGAGCGACGGATGACCCCCGTCACCTCGTACCCCTTCTCCAGGAGCAGCTCCGCCAGGTAGGAACCATCCTGGCCCGTGATGCCGGTGATTAGCGCTTTCTTCATGACAGAGGCGCTTTCTCCGCCGCTTCATCCAGAGCGGAGCCCGCGATCGCGGGGGTGGGTACGCCACGGTCGATCGTGTCTCGATGCTTTTCGTAGTAGCTCACGGTCTCTTTCAGTCCTTTCTCGAATGAGGTTCGGGCAACGAAAGCGAACTCTTGGCGCGCCTTGGTCACGTCCAGGCGGCGGCGTGGTTGACCGTTCGGTTTTGAGGTATCCCAGACGAAGGTTCCCGCGAATCCGGTCGCCGAGGCGATCAGTGTGGCCAGGTCACGAATGGAGATCTCCTTCCCGCTGCCCAGATTCACCGGCTCACTCGAATCATATTTTTCGGCGGCAAGCAGGATGCCCTCCGCCGCGTCTTCCACGTACAGGAACTCGCGGGTGGGGGAGCCGTCCCCCCACAACACCACCTCGGCGCGCCCTTCGGTGCGCGCGGCCACGCACTTGCGGATCAAGGCGGGAATGACGTGCGATGAGTCCAGGTCGAAGTTGTCGCGCGGACCATAAAGGTTGACCGGGTACACCACCGCGCTGTTCATGCCGTATTGCGCACGGTAAGCCTCGGACATGACGCTCATCACCTTCTTGGCGATGCCATAAGGCGCGTTGGTCTCCTCGGGGTAACCCGCCCAGATGTCGGTCTCCTTGAACGGGATGGG
>JBDSME010000529.1:0-4267 GCA_039916065.1 Polyangia bacterium | reverse complement strand
TGATCTGCAGGCGGCTAGCGCCCAAGGTGGCGGCCACCTCCTCCATCTGCGCATCCAGGTCCAGGAGCACCGGCTGCACCGTGCGCACCACGAACGGCAGGCCGACGAACACCATCGCCACCACCACGCCCGCCGGTGCGAAGGCGATCTTGATGCCCAGCGGCTCCAGAAAACGCCCCAGCCAACCATTCTCCGAATAGAGCGCGGTCAACGCGATGCCGGCCACGGCCGTGGGCAGGGCGAAGGGGAGATCCACCAGGGCATCCACCAGCCCCTTGCCGGGGAATTCATAACGGGCCAGCACCCAGGCCACCACCAGCCCGAACACCACGTTGATGGCCGCGGCCACCGCCGCCGCCACGAAGGTGAGACGGTAGGCCGCCAGAGCCCGCGGCGCCGTGACCGTGGCGAAGAACGTGTCCCAGCCCACGGCGGCCGACTTCCAGGCCAGCCCCGCCAGCGGGATGAGTACGATCAGGCTGAGATAGGTGAGCGTATAGCCGAGCGACAGCCGGAACCCGGGGAGGATTCCCGGACTGCGGCGGACCTTGACGGCAGGGATGCTCAGCGCCTGAGCGGTCGTGGCCATGCACGCCTAGAGTATCACTGCAGTGGCGAGAATCAGCGGCCCCCTGGCTGATAGATCTGATCGAACAGGCCACCGTCAGCGAAGTGCGTCTTTTGCGCCTTGGCCCACCCGCCGAACGCGGCGTCCACCGTCACCAGCTTCAGCTTGGGGAACAGGCCCTCGTGCCGCTTGGCCACCGCGGGAGACGTGGGCCGAAAGAAGTTACGGGCGCCGATCTCCTGGCCCTCGTCGGTGTACAGGAAGTTGAGATAAGCCTCGGCTGCGGCACGGGTGCCGTGCTTGTCGACGTTCTTGTCCACCACGGTGACAGGGGGTTCGGCCAGAATGCTCTGGCTGGGCGTCACGATCTGAAACTTGTCCTTTCCGTTCTGGTCCCTGAGCAGATAGAGCGCCTCGTTCTCCCAGGCCACCAGGACGTGACCGATACCGCGCTGGGCGAAGGTGATGGTCGAACCGCGGGCCCCGGAGTCGAGCACCGGCACGTTCTTGTAGAACTTGCTCATGAAGTCCCTGATCTTCGCGGCGTCCCCCCCAAAATTCTGCTCGGCCCAGGTCCATGCGGCCAGGTAGTTCCAGCGGGCGCCGCCCGAGGTCTTCGGGTTCGGAGTGACCACGACGTTCCCTGGCTTGGCCAGGTCGTCCCAGTCGCGGATTCCGCGCGGGTTGCCCTTGCGCACCACGAAGACGATCGTCGAGGCGAACGGAGTGGAGTTGTTGGTCAGGCGCTTCTGCCAACCCGCCTTGATGCGTCCCGATTTTTCCACGATGGCATCGATGTCGTACCCCAGGGCAAGCGTGACCACGTCCGCCTCCAGGCCATCGATCACCGACCGCGCCTGTTTCCCGGACCCGCCGTGGGCCTGGTTGATCTCCACCGTCTGTCCCGTCTTGGCCTTCCAGTGCGGGATGAAGGCCTTGTTGACGTCCTGGTAGAGCTGGCGCGTGGGATCATAGGAGACGTTGAGCAACTTGAACTGCGCGTGCGCGGGCGCTTCCGAGTCTCTCCCTACGCAACCACAAGCGAAGACAAGCAAGGCGAGCCCCAGGGCCACGCCGGCTGCGGTACGGATTTTGTTCACGAGTGTGTCCTTGCAATGGGGAAGAGGGAGCGAAACGGGGACCGTTGTGTGCGATTGAAGAATACCAGTCCGGACCGGCTCGTGTCTACTAACACAGACACGCATCCGTAGACCGATCGAAGTCACCGTGGCGGAGCAGCGGCGTCAAACCTGGGCGCTAGAAATTTATTTGCGCGCGCGTGATGAGGACGTTCTCCGGCTTGCGGTCGATGACGCTCTTGTCCGGCGCGGCGGCCCCCCCCTTGAACCTCGTCTGCTCGTAGTTGAGGCTGAGCCGCGTGGTCAGGCTGGGAATCCAGGTCACCCCGACCGCGCCACCGGCGGCGCGGCGCACGCTGGCGGAGGGGCTGGCGAGTTGCGCGCTCCCAAACACCGCGTCGTCGATCTTGAGGAAGTTGCCCCGCACAGCCAGTTCCAGCGCACCCCAGGTTCTTTTCGATGGATCGAACCTGGTGAGAGGTGCCGCTCCGTCCAGGCTGTTCAGCCCGTTGAAGGCATATGAGAGGGTGGCGTGCCCGGCGCGATTGGTCACGGAGGTGACCACGTTTCCCTTCTGGATCTGCTGCCGCGACTGAACGAACTCGGCAAAGATGCCCAGCCCGCCGAAGTAGTAGAACACCGCGGGATTGAGACGGGTCTGCCGCAGATGAGCGAAGGCAACGCCGTCGACGTTGGTGGAAGCCAGGTAGGAGAAGATCACCTGCTGCCCGCCACTGCGGTACTGCGGCAACTGCGGAGCGGCGGGTGTTCCGAAACGATTGCCCGTGCTGGCGGCGAAATGCACCCCCAGTGAGCCGAATCTCTTCAGCGACTCCACCTTGAAGGGTTGCACCAGCAGCCGCCCCACGAAGTCCTTGGCGTGGTTGGCATCGAGGTCAGGGTTGGTGTTGTCGGCCGCCCCGTTGAAGATCCCCAGGTCGTAACGGAGGACCCCCCCGGCGACCTCGCCCCAGATGGTCGCGCCCACGTCGCGTTGAGGCGTGAGGTTCTGGGTGAGAGCCCGCTCTGCCAGGTCGAGATAGGCGTCGTTCTGGAGTCGTTCCAGCCCCAGCGGCGTCTTGAACTTACCCGCTCGGAGTCGCAACGCGGGAGAGGGATGCAGATCGGTGTAGGCGTCGAACACCGCGACGGCGCTGCCCGCGAAGTCCGGCGTGAAGCGAAAGTCCGCGAAGTTGAAGAGTGTCCCCCCCAGGCCGGGGCGAAGTTTGCGAATCAGGAATGTGTCCGCTTTGTCGGACAAGGCTCCGTCGTTCAAGAACCACCGCGAATCGGTCTGCAGCAGGCCATGGAAGCGCAGGGTGTAGGCGGAGTCGGCGCTCTTGATCAGGAAGGCCTTGTCGTCGGCCTGGACCACCGGTGTCTCCTTGGCCCTGGCCGCGAGCTGCTCCTCCAGGTTCTCGATCCGGCGGGCGGCGATCCGTGCCGTCTGATCGATGTCGTCCAGTCGCCCCGCCAGTGCCGCATCCGGTTGCACCGGGGCCAAGGTCGGCGCGGCCACCGCCGCGTCACCGCCACGCGGCGCCGGCACGTCCGTGATCGGCGACGACGGCGCGGAGGGAGCGTCGGTACGGGGGGCGCCCGGCGGTGGTTGATCGTTTGTCTGCTGAGCCGATGCGGGTGCGACCGTCGCCGTGACCAGCAACAGCGCCACGGCTGTGGCGGCCCACGCCCTGCCCGTCGAGAATGAGTGAGATGGGAACATCGATCGTGGCCTCCTGGTGGGGTGTTGATTCATGATTGGTTGCTCAAGCTCCGCCGAGCCCGCCCGCACTGCCGCCTCCGCCGAGTTCGCCGAGCCCGTCCGCACCACCGCCCCCGCCAGCGCTGCCTCCCGTCTCCAACGACGCCCCGGCGCCTCCGCCCATCGCCGACTGACCGCCCCCGGCCCCAGAGCTACCGCCCCCACCCGAAGCACCTCCCTTGGCGCCACCGCCCCCCCCACCGGCAGGTTTCGCGTCCGAAGCGGCCGCATCCACCACGATGGTGCTGTTGTGGTCCTTGCAGCCCCATACCCCCGTCAATATTCCGGACAGAATCAGCAACCTGTAAGTCAGACTCATCGCGCTCCTTTCTCAAACCAACCTAGTGGCGAGCAACGTGGGCGTCAACTATCAAAGACATATCGTTGTTTCAAGAGACACGCAGGCCTACGACACCCCGCCTGACGCGGATGGGCAAGCGCCGTGATAGCGGTTAGATTGGACTCCACAGGAGATCACGATGCCGATTCTGAACGTGACCGTTTCTGGCAGTCGCTCAGACGACCTTACGCAGCGGATTGCTTCGACACTGCTCGAGCTGACCAAGCGCGTGCTCGGTAAAAAGCCCGAGGTCACGTCGATCGCGATCCAGTACATCGATCCGCGCGATTGGATCATCGGCGGCCATTCGCTGGCTGAACAGGGCAAGAACAGCTTCTACTTCGACATCAAGATCACGGACGAAACCAACACGAAGATTGAGAAGGCTGAATACATCCGCCAGGCCTTCGAGGCGTTCAATCGACTCTTGCCGGACCTCCACGAGGAGAGCTACATCCACGTCGAGGATGTGCGCGCGGCAGCGTACGGGTACGGAGGACAAACGCAGGAGTTCCGTT
>JBDSME010000528.1:0-2571 GCA_039916065.1 Polyangia bacterium | reverse complement strand
ACGAGCTGGCAGCCGCGACGGGGATCGAAGCCGACAAGCTGGAGAAGATGAAGACCTTCCTGGCGGAGAACCCTGTCTCCCTCGACCGTCCCATCTCCGACGAGGACGGACGCCGTCTGATCGACGTACTCGTAGACCCGGAAGCGGGCCCCACGGTGCCCGATCAGATGTCCTCGACGGAAACCCAGTCTGAAATGCTGAAGCTGCTGGGAGACCTCCGTCCCATCGAGGCCGACATCCTCAGGAAACGGTTTGGGTTGGAGAACGATCGGGAGCGTACCCTGAAGGAGATCGGCGACGAGTACAGCCTGTCCCGTGAGCGGGTGCGCCAGCTGCAAGAACAGGCGCTGGGCAAGATGCGTCGAGCGATGGCCAAGCGCGAGAGCGTGTAACGCGGCTTCGCCGGCGCAGGGGGCCTGGGCCCCTCGGAGTTGCTTAACGGCGTAACCGGTCCAGCAAAGCTGGACCTCCCTGTCTTCAATCGGCCTCGCGATCGCCGAACGCGATCGGCGAAAACGGAAGCCCGACCCCGAGCGGCGGGTGTAATCTTGCGGTCCAGCTTCTTGACACCCGCGTGAGAGGTTGACTACAATATCGCACTCCTAACCCGCAGTGGTCGCTCACCTGGGTGCCCTGCTAGATGTCATTCCACCGGAGGCCTGATGGGCGGTTCGGACAAGAGAAAACAGAGTCTTTACTTCCCCGAAGAGATGTTGCGCGAGATCCAGGAAGAGGCGACGCGGCAAGATCGCTCGCTCTCGTGGATCGTGCAGAAGGCGTGGAAGATCTCTCGCAAGGAAATCATGAAGTACCCGTCGGTGAATGAATTTCCCGGCGAAGAGGACGAGCGCGGCGCGACTGAGTAGTAGTGACCGCTCGCCATTGTCTTCTCATCAGTGATGCGGCTTCCCCCCTGGTTTCCGGGGAGGCTCCACTCGGAGTCATGGGACTCGCTCGCGCCCTGGCCACCGCCGGCGCGTCAGCCACGGTATTGTCTCTCGCGGCACCGGAAGCTGCGGCTGGCCTGTCGGGCCTGGCGCGCCGCCTTCGGACGGTGAAGCTCGTCACCCGCGACGGGGCCCGGGATGTGGCGCTGTTTGAAGGAAAAGCGCCTCTCAGTCAAGCACAGTTGTTGGTGGTAGCCGCGGAAGGCGCCACCCGTGGCGAGTCGGCAGCGCTGCTGGCAGGAGCCGCGCGCGCGCTGGTGGCCGACGGCCTCCTGGCAAAGGCCGATGTGGCGATCGCCTGGGGAGAAACCGCGGCGCTGGCATTGTCGGTGGTCCCGGCGGCGGCGCGATTCTTTGTGGTACCGGGTGGTCGCGTGGGCGGCGCCCTGTCGACTGCGGAGATGGAGCTTGTGGAAGCGGCCGGCGTCGGATCGGTTGCCGTGGGAAATCGCTACCTGGGAGCCGTGGGCGCGGCGTTCGCCAACGCCATCGTTGCGCCGAGCCCGTCATCCGCCCGCCTGCTGGAATCCGATGTTAGCTTCGCCGAGCGGGCATCCGACGAGCCGTTCGTGGCGGTGCGCTTCGGATGCGACGACCCGCCGAACGATCCGGCGACCGACACCGCGTTGCCCGCCAACTTTTCGACCAAGGCCAGTGCCAGTGCCAGTGCCAGTGCCAATCCGATGATTGGCAAGCTGGAGTGCCGTCGCGTCCTTACCAGGCGCTATTCTCTTGCTCTCGGCCCGCGCACGCTGCTGCTCGGCACCGCCCAGCTCAAGCGCGGCAAAGGCGGCGAGGAATTGCTGTCCGTTCTGGAGAGCCTGGCGAAGCTTGACGTGGTGACCGTCGTGCCAGGCGATGGCGATCCTGAGCTTCTGGAGCGTGCTCGCAAGCTGGCGATGCAGAGTCCAGCCCGTCTGGCCGTGCTGGATACGGACGACGCACAGGAGCGCATCTTACGGGCTTCGGCTGACGCGGTTCTTTGCGTGGATCCCGACGATCGCACCGGACGGGCCGCCGGACTGGCCCAGCGTTATGGCGCATTGCCGCTGGCGCTTGATACCAACGCGTCGCGAGACTATCTGGTCGACTACGATGTCCCTTCCGCCACGGGATCGGCGATCCTGTTCGGCAGCCTCGACGCGTACGAAATAGAGGGGGCGGTGCGCCGCGCGCTCGCCCTGCGGGCGGACGCTGACGCGTTCGCACCTCTCGTTCAAAGGCTGATGGAAGTGGCTCCGCGCTGGTCCCAGACCGCAGCCGCGTTCGAAGAAATCAGCGCCACGTTCGCCTGACAGCCGCGCGCGGGAAGGGGCGGACCCCTTCCGCGGGAAGGGGCGGACCCCTCCCCGCGGGCCCCTCCCGACGGATCTGACGTCGGCGCCGGCGCGGCGAAGCCGCGCCTCCCTGTTCTTGGACGCGCTCGCAGAGCTCGCTCTGGCACCTCCTTCGCCCTTCCCGAGCTTGGCTCAGGCTTGCCGCGCGATCCCTGGCTATAGCTAGCGCTAGCGCAGCGTATCTGCGTCGGCAGGATGGATATTCCGGTCCAGGGGCAGGGGAGCGGTCAGGGAGGTGAGGCGGACGCCGAGCTGTCCGTCCACGTCTACCAGTTCGCCCTCGGCCC
>JBDSME010000527.1:0-15879 GCA_039916065.1 Polyangia bacterium | reverse complement strand
CATAGCTCAGCTGGATAGAGCACAGGTCTACGAAACCTGGGGTCGGAAGTTCGAATCTTCCTGGCCGCACAAGAATGAGTTGGGTACTGCCAGTTATTGCCGACTTCGACAGTGACGCGGCGGAGGCGGCCCTGGCGCACCAGCGCCAGCTGACCAAGCCAGCGGGGAGTCTGGGGCGCCTGGAGGAACTGGCCACCTGGTACGCTGGAGTGCGCGGTGGCTTTCCCGTGGCGGTGCCGGCTCGTGCGGAGTTGTTCGTCTTTGCCGCCGACCATGGTGTGGTCTCCGAGGCGGTGAGCGCCTATCCGTCGGAGGTCACAGGCGCGATGGTAGCGAACTTCCGCAATGGCGGCGCCGCCGTGAACGTCCTGGCGCGGCAGTGCGGAGTCGAGGTGACGGTGGTGGACGTCGGCGTCGGCATCGGTGCCAGCGTAGAGGTCGTGAGCACCGGGGCGACACCCGTGCGTTATGTCGAGGCCGTGGTCCGTCGCGGAACGCGCAATCTGCGGCACCAGGCGGCCCTGTCGCGCACGGAGGCCGAGCAGGCGATCGCGGTGGGCGTACGGATGGCGTCGGAGGCTGTCGAGCGCGGTGCGGACATTCTGGTCGGCGGCGAAATGGGCATCGGCAACACCACAGCGGCGGCCGCCTTGTTGTGCGCCTTCACCGGCGACGATCCCGCGGACGTGGTGGGACGAGGAACGGGGATCGACGATGCCGCCTGCGTGCGCAAGGCCGCCGTGATTCGCGAGGGCCTGGCCACGCAGAACCTGAATCCGCGCGACCCCCTGGGCGTGCTGGCGGGAGTGGGGGGCCTGGAGATCGCCGCCCTGGCCGGGTTGATGCTGGGGGGCGCGGCGAGGCGGCGCCCGGTGATCGTGGACGGCTTCATTGCCGGAGCGGCCGCCCTGGTGGCAACCCGCCTGGCGCCGGGAGCGCGGCCCTTCCTGTTGCTTTCTCATCTATCGGCCGAGCGCGGTGCCCGCCGCATGTGCGGCCTGCTCGGCGGGGCGGCCCCCTTGCTGGAGTTCGAAATGCGCCTGGGCGAAGGCACGGGCGCCGTGCTGGTGGTCCCGCTCTTGCGCGCCGCCGTGGCCCTGCAGTCGCAGATGGCCACCTTCGCCAGCGCCGCCGTTCCACAGCGTGGCTGACGGCGACAAGACGCAAACAACGACTGCTCGTCTCGTCGGTTCAGGTGGTCAGACTGGCGCGAAGCGCGGCGATCGCTTCGGCGACGCCGCCGCCGGTCGCGGAGGTGGCGCGCAACAGATCGGTGGCCGCCTCGCGGACCACCTCGGGGGCCTGGCCCATCGCGAAGGAGCGGCCCGCATATTTGAACATGCCCAGATCGTTGAGCCAGTCGCCCACCACGGCCACGCGCGCGCGCGGCACGCCCAGCCGTCCCGCCAGGCGCGCCAGCATCTCACCTTTGTCGCAGCCCCGGGGGAGCGAGCGCACCGCCCAGGAGGCAACGCCGCCCAGCGAAAAGTGAACCGTGTCGAGGGCGTCGGCATGCTGGTCGCGCAGGTGGGCGGAAGCGCGCTCCGCCGATTGCTGAACGCCGATCCCCACCGTGAGCGAGACGTGGTCCGGCTGCTGCCACAAGGGAGCCGCGGCCAGCGACGCGTGAACCACCAGCTCTCGGGACCAGGTGTCCAGCATGCGTCGATGGACCTCGCCCGCGGGCTCACAGTGAATGGCGTCGGCCAGGAAGACATAAGGGATGAGGCCGTGCGACGAGAGCGCCTCGACCGCCCTGAGGGCACGCGCCGCGGGAATTCCTCGTCGATGAAGCGCCTCTCCACTCTGCGGATCGATCAACAGGCCGCCGTCCGCGCAGATCAGCGGCGTGGAAAGGCCCAGCTCGCGGGCGGTGGGCAGCGTGCCGGTGGTCAGCCGTCCGGTGGCCAGCGTGACGGAAATGCCGTGGGACGCGGCGCCGCGGATGGCGGCGGCGTCCTCCGGCGCGATGGTCTTGTCGTCGCGCAGCAGGGTGCCGTCGAGGTCAAGAGCCAGGAGAAATCGGGGCGGGATCATGGCCGCTGCTGGTCCCTGGGAGCAGCGGCATCCGGGACGACGGCATCCGCATTCGAGCGAAATGGAGGAGCATGCACACGCGCTGGCGACACCACATGCTCCGACGGCAGCGGCACCACCGGCCCGGCGGATTCTTCGGCGGAAGCCGGCGGCGGCAGATCGGAATCCTCCGTCTTGGTAGAGGCGGCACTCGTCCGGCTGCGGCTGTGCGCCACTTGACCGCGGTACACCAGCACCTGATCCCGCGGGCGCAGCGGCTGGTGGGGAACGTTGTAGATGATGTCTCCCCCCATCCGACAGGATTCGTTTCGCAAGCGGCGCAAGCACTCGGCTGCTGGATCACTGATGTGACAGGCCACCTCCGCCACCCCCAGATCGTCCCACGCCGGCACGCCGGGAACGGCAGTGTGGTAGATGGCCAGCTCGCAACCGGCGCCCCGGCGGGGGTAACGGGCGTCACGCCCTTGATCGGCCGTGGAAGCGCACCCATGAATCGCGACGGGCAGCAGGGCCAGTATCGTCCGGAGAATCCGGCTGGCCAGCGCAACGTTTTGGCCTTCACGATGGTGATTGTTCAAAACAGGTCCTGCCAGCGGCATAGCAAGATTCCGCGTCGTTCGAGGGCGTTCTTGACCTTCGCTGACCTCAGCGCACGCGATTCTGTACCGGCCTCTTCCGAAGCGCCCGCGCCAGGATGACAGAGGAGTTCGTGTGAACCGGGCCCGAGGCGTCCGATGATCTCGATGATGCGCACCTCGTCCAGCCGTCCTGATTCCACGTAGCCCCAGCTGCGCGGCCCGTGGCGTAGCGGTCCCATTCGCCGGCGCGTCAGCCAGGACAGTCCTGCCAGGACGCCGGTTTCCAGACCGCGCCGCGGGTCGGTGAACCAGCTCAAGGTCGGCGGCTCGACCGAGCTGCGGATGCCGGCGATCTTGTGGCGGCGGGCCACCCGCTCGACCAGCTGTCCCACCCCGGGCAGAAAACCGAGGTGACCAAGGGTGCACAGGTGGTCGATGGAGAACCCCGCCTGGGCCGCCCGGCCGAGCTGCGCCTCCATCTCGTGCTCCACCTGGTCAGGCACGATGCCGCCCTTCAACCAGTCGAGGGCGAAGTCCGCGGAGGTGGCCCGGAGTGTCCCCTGCGCCGTCATCAGAGTGGGGACCAGGTGGGGTGGGGCGACCGGCACGCCGCCCACCAGAGCCAGGGCCAGACCCACGCCCAACCGCGGGGCATCGGCGCAGGCGGCGCGCGCCGCCGCCAGATCCGGGCAGTTGCCGACCAGGGATGCGCTGGTGACGATGCCTTCTCGATGCGCGGCAATGATGGCGCGGTCGCCGGCGCGGTCGATTCCGAATCCTTGCGCATTGACAACGAGACGAATCATTCAGACGTACCGGCGGGGAATTCTTAACACAGCGGTCGCCGTAACAGGCCGCGATCGCTTGGAAGTTTCGTCACTGCGCAGGAAAAGGAGCCTCGCACCCCACTTCGTGATTGAATGCCCGCGACGAAAGAAACAGACCGTGATCGGCATCACATCGGGTTGGGCGATCCAGTCCAACCCTCCACTCACCGCAACCAGATCCAGGAGGCCCCATCAAATGACCAAATCGCTTTCCAAACTTTCCGCCGCCGGCGGCTTGTTGCTGACCATGACGCTGCTGTCGCCCGCCGCCGCCTTCGCGCAAGGAGACTCGGCGCCAGCAGTCGTAGTCACCAGTAACCGAGGCGGTGCCGGCCTGGGTGTGGGCGCGTCGGCCTTTCTGGGCGGATTCGTCGGCCCCTCGGTGGTTTACGATCTGCCTCGGTTCCACCTTGAAGGAGTGCTGGGATTTAGCAGGTTGCACAACGCAGGTCCGGGAGACACCTCCACCACCCGTTTTCAGCTCGGCGCTCGCGGTTGGTACCACCTGCACCAGGGAGTGAACAGCGACTTCTCGATCGGCGGGGGGTTCGCCGTGCGAACCATCAATAATGGCAATGGCGGATCAGCTAACCAAACTCTGATCGAGCCCGGCGCGCAGGCCCGTCTCTTCCTCACCCCGAACTTCACGTTCAACGGGACCTTGGGCGTCATCTTCGCCTTGGGAGATGCCATCGACGGAACCTCCACCGGTTGGGGGATTGATGCCCAGTTGCTGGGCGGGTTCGGCTTCACCTACTTCTTCCGGTAGGTCGAACCTCGTCGAACTCCGCGCCCCGGCTGTCCTCTGACACCGGGGCCGGGCCCACCACGGCAGCAGGTCCCCTGGCGGGCGTCGTTGACCGGGGTGGGCCCCTCTGTTATGCCCATCGGCAAAACGTGGCCAAGCACAAGAAGATCGTCAAGGAGTTGAAGCGTCCCGACCAGTTCGTGGACTTCTGGACGCATGCCTGGCAGCGCGTGGTGGCCTTTGTCGCCCCTCGCCAGAAGCCTGCCATCGCCGCCGCCGTGGCCGTGGCCGTGGTGGTGATCGGCGCCTCCATCATCAACACCTGGGATGGCAGCCGCCATCTGGTGGCCTCTCGCAAGCTTTCTCTCATTCAAGACATCGCCAACGCCGAGTTGCTGGGTGACACGCCGGACCCCACCGCCGCGCGCAAAGATGAGGCCCCCCGGTTCAAGACGGTCGCGGAGCGGGAACAAGCCGTGCTCAAGGAGCTGGACCAGTTCCTGGCGGGTGATGCGACCGCCGGTTTGAAGGATGAGGCCGGCCTGATGAAGGGCACCGCGTTGTTGACCCTGGCTCGCTATGACGAAGCACTGACGGCCTACCAGGCGGCTCTCGCGGCAAAGCTGGATGCGCGCCTGCGCTTCCTGGCCCAAGAGGGTATCGGCTACGCCTACGAGGGGAAGGGCGATCTGGACAAGGCGATCGCCGCGTTCAGCAAGACCACCGAGGATTCCTCGACGCTGCCTGGGTTCTACGCCGATCGGGCCCTGTATCAGAAGGCTCGGCTCACCGCGGTCAAGGGAGACAAGCCGGGCGCCGTAACGATTTATCGGCAGATCTTGACCAAGGTCCCCGACACCGGACTCAAAGACGAGATCACCGATCGTCTGGCGTTGATCGAGGCCAAGTGACGCTCGGTCGCCCTTCGGGGGCGTTGCCCCCGGCTCGTCCCGGGCAGGCGCGCGGCCGGCTCGGGCTTTCCGGATTTACTGGGATTAATGGACTGGTCGCGGCCCTGTGCCTTCCTGTGTTTCAGATTTTCTCCGGCTGCGCCAGCGTGACAGTGCGTGAACCGAAACCGGCCGAGGGGCACATCGCCCCCGCGGGGATCGTTCACGTGAGGTGGCGGACCGAGTTGCATGCGCACAAGTTGTTCGAACCCCGGCCAGAGGAGTGCGCCTCCGGCGCCCTGGCCGGTGGCCGACTGGTCATCGGGTCACGCTCCGGAAGCGTGACGGGGGTGCGCCTGGCCGACGGTCACGTCGATTGGTCGACTCCGGTCACGGGCGGAGTGGACGGTCCTGCGCGCTTCGATGCGCAGCGCGGGCAGGTGTACGTGGGGGCGGATGACGGTTCCTTCTACGCCATCGATCCCGCGGAGGGAAAGATTCGCTGGAGTTACCGCGCCAAGGGAGCCATCGAACGGGAGGCCGAATTTGGCAGCAATGCCGGCAGCAATGCTGGCAACGACGCCGTCTACGTGGCCACCGGCGCCGATCGCGTGGTGGCGCTGGACGCGGCGACCGGAAAATGGCGGTGGCAGTACGAACGGGAGACGCCCGATGGATTCACCATCCACGGCTACGGAGCGCCGCGGCTGCGCGGCTCACAGATCCTGGTCGGGTTCGCAGATGGCAACCTGGTATCGCTGCAGGCGGCTTCCGGCGAGGTCAGCTGGGCCCGTTCGCTGGCGTCGGTGTCGGATCAGTTCGTGGACGTGGACTCCAATCCCATCATCGACGGCGACACCGTCTATGCGGCGTCTTACTCGGGCGGTGTGTACGGACTGGATGGTAAGGACGGGGCGGTCCGCTGGCGCCTGCCCATCGAAGGCGCCGGGCCGCTCAGCTTGATAGGGCGGCGTCTGTACTTCGCGGCGCCGCGCGATGGTCTGCACGCCATTTCGACCGACGGTCAGATCCTGTGGCGGCAAGGGCTGGCGGAGGCAGGCGATCTCACCGCCCCCGTGGCGCTGGGGCATTACCTGCTGTTTTCGGGAAGTCGAGGCGGCCTGTTCGTCGTCGATGCGAGCAACGGCGATCTGCTGGAGATCTTCAACCCGGGCCAGGGGATCTGCGCGGCGGCCACGCTAGATCCCAGCGGCACACGAATTTACCTGCTGTCCAACGGCGGCACGCTCTACGCGCTCGATATCGCTTGAGTCCAGCCGCTCTAGGCCGAAGGGGCCGGTTCGATGCCGCCCAGTCGGTGCATGCGGCGCACCAGCTCTTTGATGCGCCGTCCGCCGCCCGCGTCTCGCGCTATCCAGGCGACTCCGAATCCTGGCTCGGACGATATTCCGGGAGCAATCCAGGCAATGCGGGCCGATACCGGCATGGCGACCTCAGCTCCGGGAGGCGCCATCTTCAGGACCACGTCCGTGCCGCCGTCGAGCGGCTGTTTGGTCATGACAAAGGCGCCGCCGCGCCCGATGTCGCGCAGAACGCCGGTATTCTCCTGGCGGGCGCCGGGCACCTGCCACAGCACGGGTAGATCCAGCGGGAGGCGCTGATGCCGTCGCGCCGACATCACGCCCTGGTCACCACGCGCCACGGAAAGCAGGTAGTCGCGGGTCTTGGACTCGCTTTCCAGGAATTCGATGCCGATGCCCGCCTGGGTCTTGGTGCGGTGCTTTCCCTGGCGCCGCCAGGCGACTGTTCCCCGCATCAAGACGGTGCTGCCACGCGGCTCCAGCCGGACAGAAACGACCACCGGCTCGCCGATGGCCATGGATTTCCGCGTGGGGACGAACAGGCCCCCCGTTGGCAGATCCGGCAGATAACGCTCGAGAAACTCGGCGACGGAACGAAGGTGAGCCTTGAGGATAGTCATGTAGGCGATTCTCCGGCATTGTAGTCTGGCAGTAGGTAAAGGCAACGGGCTCATCTGTGGACGCCAGTGACTTCGACTATTTCTTGCCGGATAGCAGCATCGCTGCCTACCCGGCGACGCGCCGTGACGGCAGCCGTCTCTTGCGACTGGACCGGCACGGCGGGCGACCCCTCCACACGCAATTCGCTCAGATAAACGCGCACCTGCCGGCGCAATCTCTCATCGTGTTGAATGACACACGGGTCATGCCGGCGCGGCTCCGCGGCAAGAAGGCGACGGGTGGCGCCATCGAGCTCCTGCTGACGCGGTGCCTGGAAGACCCGCGCGCCCGCCCCGAGGCGCGCGGAGCGATGGCCTGGGAGGCGCTGGGGCGGAACCTGGGATGGGCGGCGGTGGGGACAGAGCTGACCTTTGCGCAGGGCTTGATCGCCGAGATCACGCGCCGCGGGGACGCGGGCGCCGTGGAGGTACGCTTGCATGCACCTGCCGGGCGTTCGGTCGTGGAACTGCTGGAAGAGGTCGGTCAGTTGCCGCTGCCACCGTATATCGAGGTTGCGCGCAAGCGGGAAGCGCCATCGGTGCCCGACGGACAGGACAGCGCCGCCTTCGACCGCGAGCGGTATCAGACGGTCTTCGCGCGCGAGGCAGGGGCGGTGGCCGCCCCGACGGCCGGTCTCCATTTCACCACGGAGCTCCTCGCGCAGCTCGAGCAGGCAGGGCACCACATCGTGCGGCTCACGCTGCATGTGGGGCTGGGCACCTTTCGTCCCGTGAAGGCAGCGGCCATCGAGGACCACGCCATGGAAGCGGAGACATACACCATCCCCGCCGAGACGGCGCACGCGGTGAACGAGGCGCGCCGCGCCGGGCGGCCGGTGGTCGCCGTGGGAACCACGGTGGTGAGGGCGCTCGAGTCGTCGGCGCGCGTTGATGAGGATGCTCCAGAGAAGCAAGGAGAGCAGGAAGATTCCGGCAGACCGTCACCCGGCGCGCCGGCGCGGGACTACCGCCCGGTCACGCCGGGCACCGCATCCAGTCGCCTGTTTCTGCGGCCAGGGTCGCGGTTCCATGTGGTGACGGACCTGATCACCAACTTCCATCTGCCCCGGTCCACACTGCTGATGCTGGTCTCTGCGTTCGCGGGTCGGGAACGGATCCTGGCGGCGTACGCGGAGGCCGTCGCCGCTGGTTACCGCTTTTACAGTTATGGTGACGCGATGCTGATCCGAGGGGCGCCGTGACCCTGCCGTTTCGTTTGGTGGCGAGGGGAGGGGCCGGGGGGCGCGCCCGCGCCGGGGTCCTGCAGACGGCCCACGGCGAGGTGGAAACCCCTGTCTTCATGCCGGTGGGAACCCAGGCCACGGTGAAGGCGCTGTCCAGCGGCGATCTTGCGGCGCTGGGGGCGCGCATCATCCTGGGGAACACCTACCACCTGGCCTTGCGCCCGGGCGCCGATTGCGTGCAGGAACAGGGAGGGCTGCACCGGTTCATGGCCTGGCCGCGCGCCATCCTCACCGACTCCGGGGGGTTCCAGGTGTTCAGCTTGCGCGAGAGGCGTCTGCTTGACGAAGACGGCGTCACCTTTCGTTCGCACATCGATGGCTCCGAGCACCGGCTCACTCCCGAACGGGCCATGGCGATTCAGTCGTCCCTGGGCAGCGATATCGCCATGGCCTTCGACGAATGTCCCCCCTCGGATGCCCCGGCAGCAGAGCTGGACGGCGCCATGGCCCGCACGACCCGGTGGGCCGCCCGCTGTCTGGCTACGCCCCGGCCCGCCGGCCAGCTGCGGTTCGGCATCGTTCAGGGCGGGGTTGATCTGGCGCGACGGCGTGCCCATCTGGCCGAGATAGCCGCGCTGCCCTTCGACGGATTCGCGCTGGGGGGACTGGGCGTGGGCGAGCCGCCCGAGGTGATGCACCACGTGGTCGGCGCCATTGCGGCGGAGATGCCCGAGGCGTCCGCGCGATACCTGATGGGCGTGGGAACGCCCCGCGACATCGTGGCGGGGATCGCCGCCGGCATCGACATGTTCGACTGCGTGATGCCCACCCGGAACGCCCGCAACGGGCAGCTGTTCGTTCGCGGGGGACGGCTGAACATCGCCAACGCGCGCCATCGGCAGGACCGTCGCCCCGTCGAGGAAGGATGCCCTTGCGAGTGTTGCGCTTCGTACAGCCGGTCGTACCTGGCGCATCTGTTTCACGCCAAGGAGCTGCTCTACTACCGGCTGGCCACCATCCACAATCTCCGCTACTACCTGGACCTGGCGCGCGCCGCCCGCGCCGCCATCCTCTCCAACACCTTCGAATCCTTCCAAGCCACCGCCCTGACCCCCCAGGAACCCGCCTAGCCTGGCGGCATGACGGTTTTAGCTCGACCGTTTCCCTGGGAAGCCGCGGTCCCGGACCCTCACCCGTCGCCTTCGGCGCCGGCCTCTCCCGCCGCTGGCGGGAGAGGCTACGGACGCGCGGCCTCGGCATGCCCGATAGCTACCCAGGACTCCGGCTCAATTCCGGTACTCGAGACCCGGGCGACAAGCCGGGTCGAACTACTGACTTCGATCTAGCCAAGCCCGCGGTTGCGCTTCATTTGGTCGAGTACTTTGCTGTACTCAATTTCCCATGTGGCCGTACCTTCTTCGAGATTCTTGATCTTGCGCCGCACTTCTTCGTCGAGCTCCTCGTCGACCAGCATGTGCTTCTTCAGCACGTCTGCCATCCTCTTCCGGAGGACGGTGTCCTCGGCGAAGATCTCCTCGACGTGGGGCGATTGCATGAACGACTCGATCATCTGGGCGGTCATCCACTCCAGGGCTTCCTCGCCCAGCCCCAAGCCCTTCTCGTGCGCCAAGGTGCGCTTCACCTTGCCAAACTGCTCGTAGGGCAGTCCGCGCTTTTGCAGGACGTCCTTGGCGCGTTCGGTGACCTCGCGATCCAGGCGGAGGTACTCCTTGAGGACCGCCTGCGCGTCCATCTCCGCTTCGCCCCGATCGAGGACGGCGATGTCCCCGGATTCCACCAGGGTTTTCACGATCTCGCCCGCTATCGTTGGGATCTTCCCACTGTAAAGCCGCATGTTTCTCCTCGCGCGTTATAGGGGTCGTCACTGGCCCCGTCAAGCTGCTGTGCCGAATTTGGAGCAAGAGTTGGCGGTAGAAAATTTGTCTCGGATGGCACGCCGAACGCCTCGATTCCGTTCGCACTATTGACAGGGCAGCTTGTATGCGCAAAATCGCCGCGACTTTTATTCCACGGTCGAGAGGCGGTGGAGCAGTTCCGGCGGATTAGCTCAGTTGGTTAGAGCAGGCGTTTCATACGCGCCGGGTCCGGGGTTCGAATCCCTGATCCGCCACGATCGAGTGCGACTAATTCAAGGTTGGCGATAAAAATGCGCAAGGTCGACAAACCCTGGGGCCATGAGTTGATCTGGGCCGTGACCGATCGGTACGTCGGCAAGGTGTTGCACATCAAGAAGGGTGAGCAGCTTTCCCTGCAATACCACCGGCACAAGGACGAGACGGTGATGGTCTGGTCCGGGCGAATGCGGTTCGTGCATTTTCGCGAAGGTGAGCCGCAGCAGCATTCGGATCTGGGCCCGGGCGAGGCCTTCCACGTCACGCCGGGGTTGCGGCACCGCATGATCGCGCTTGAGGATTGTGACGTCTTCGAGGTGTCGACCACCGAGCTCGACGATGTGGTGCGCCTGGAAGATGCTTACGGTCGTTCGGGCACGTCGGCACCGTAATGGCAGTGCCGTGGCGGGGGCGCGGCCATCCGCGGCGGCTGCCAGGTCAAAACGACAGGTGCGCCTTGACGCGGCGGGGGGCGCGGGATAAATCCCGGCTCCCATGCCGTATGATACCTCCGACATCCGTAAGGGCCTGAAGTTCATGATGGACGGCGCCCCCTACACCGTCATCGAATTCCAGTTCGTCAAGCCGGGCAAGGGTGCGGCGTTCACGCGCACGCGGATGAAAAATCTGCTCACGGGAGCGGTGCTGGAACGAAACCTCCGTTCGGGCGAGCGCCTGGAGGAGGCGAACGTCGAGGTGAAGACCATGCAGTATCTTTACCGCGACGCCGATTCCTTCGTGTTCATGGACACCACGACCTACGACCAGGTCAGCATCCCCGAGAGCACGGTGGGCGACTCGAAGGCTTTCATGCCGGAGAACATCAACGTCGAGATCTTGTTCTTCGACAACCGCGCCGTGGACGTCACTCTGCCGAACTTCATCGAGCAAAAGGTGATGGAGACGGAGCCCGGCTTTCGCGGCGATACCTCCACCAACACCACCAAGCCTGCCAAGATCTCCACGGGCGCGTCGGTGCAGGTTCCCCTGTTCATCGTGGCTGGTGACGTGATCAAGATCGACACCCGCACCGGGCAGTACCTGGAACGCGTCGGGCGGGCCTGACCTCGCAACAGCGGCAGGCGCCGTGATCGACGAAGCGGACCGACTGCGGGCCCGGCGGCCGGCCCTGGAGGCGCGCGCGCGGGTGCTCTCCTCGATCCGGCGTTGGTTCGAAGGGGAGGGGTTCCTGGAGGTGGACACGCCGGCGCGTGTACGTGCCCCGGGCCAGGAGGTTCACCTCGACGCGTTGGCCAGCGAAGATCGCTGGCTGGTGACCTCGCCGGAGTACGCCATGAAGCGGCTGTGTGGCGCCGGCTACGAACGCATCGTCTCCATCGGCAAGTGCTGGCGGGCAGAGGAGCGTGGTCCCCACCACGAATCGGAATTCACCATGATCGAGTGGTACCGCGCCGGTGCTCCGCTCGAGAAGATCGCCGCCGACTGCGAGGAACTGGTGGGGCTAGCGGTGCAGGCTGCAGGGCGCGCCCCGGAGGGACCGGCGTTCGCGTCCTGGTCCGGAGCGCCGCCATTTCGGCGCGCCACGGTGCGTGAATTGCTGGCAGCGCACGCCGGAATCGACCTGCGCGGTGACGAACCGGCCAGTGAGCTGGCCGACAAGGCCCGGGCTGCCGGGATCGCACTGGGGTCCGCCACCGCCTGGGACGACATCTTTTTCCAGGTGTGGCTGGACCGGGTCGAACCGCACTTCGCGGCCGGGACGCCGCTGTTCGTGTTCGACTGGCCCTCCCCCCTGGGCGCGCTGGCTCGTCCCCATCCGCAGGACCCAAGCCTGGTGGAACGGTTCGAGCTTTACGCCGGCGGGTTGGAACTGGCCAACGCCTTCGGCGAATTGACCGACCCCGAGGAGCAGCGGGCGCGATTCACGCGCGAGTCGGAGGCGCGGCGGGCGCGGGGCAAGACCACCTATCCCCTGGACGAGGCGCTCCTGGCAGCCCTGGCGCGGATGCCGCCCACGGCGGGTGTGGCGCTGGGTTTTGATCGTTTGATGATGCTGGTCCTGGGTATCTCAGCCATCAGGGACGTCATGCCGTTTGCTTCCGATGAGATCTGATGAAGTCCAATGTGGCAATGTGGCAATGTGGCAATGTGGATTGAACGGATGGGTCGATGTGAGCGGGTCCAAGTTGACCCGCGATCACCGGTCTGCTAAGGCTTCCTGCCTTTGGAGGCCAGCCCTTGACATCTGTATTTGTAAGTCTCGCTCAGGCCGCCCCCCCCGGGGGTGGTTCCGCGGTAGTTCAGTTCTTGCCCCTCATCCTGATCTTCGGGGTGTTCTGGCTGCTGGTGATCCGTCCCCAGCAGAAGAAGGGGAAGTTGCACCAGCAAATGTTGAGTGAGCTGAAGTCCGGCGACCTGGTGGTTACCCAGGGCGGCATCATCGGCAAGATCACCGGCATCAAGGATCCGGAAGTGGTGGTGGAGGTTTCGCCGGGGGTTCGGCTGCGAATCCTGCGTTCCCACATCACCAACAAGTACACGCCCGGCGAGGCGGCGAAAATCGACGCCAAGGCCTCCTGAGTCTCTTGCGCTCCTCGCCCGGCTTTCTGGTCGTGGCTGGCTCCGGCCGCAGAGTTTCACTCTCCCTCTCCTCTCATTGACGCTCTTCTAAGGACGACGACGAACCATGGAACGGTCCTGGTGGTGGAAAGCGCTGCTCTACGGCGGCCTTGTGGTACTGGCATGTCTCTATCTGGTGCCCACGGTGGTCCCGGAGCAGAAGCAGCCTGACTTCATCAAGAGGCACTTCCAGAAGCGGATCCAGCTGGGCCTGGATCTTCAGGGTGGCCTGCACCTGGTCTACGAGGTTCACGTCGACAAGGCCGTATCTGACAAGGTCGATCGCATCGCCTCGGAGATCGAAGACCGCCTGCTGAAGAACAAGAAGGTTGAAGGCCTGACCATCAGCCGCGAAGGGCGCGATGACATCGTCGCGGTCTTCAAGACTCCGGCCGACCAGGCCAAGCTCGATGAGGAGGTGCTGCGCGAGTTTCGCCGCCAGCTTGACCTGGTGAGTCGCGACGCAGCCACCGGCACGGTCCGCCTGCGACTGGACCCGGATCAAATTGAAGAGGTTCGGGATTCGGCGCTGCGTCAAGGCATCGAGACCATTCGGGGCCGCGTGGACAAGTTTGGCGTGGCCGAGCCCACCATCATCAGAAAGGGCACCGACATCATCGTCGAGCTGCCCGGCTTGAAGACCGCGGACTTCGAGCGCATCAAGACCATCATCGGGCGGACGGCGCAGCTCGAATTCAAGATCGTCGATGACGCTTCGGATTACATGCGCAAGATAGCCGCGCTGGTACCGAAGAACAGTGGCATCGACGTCTTGCCGGAGTCCTGGACCGAGAAGGATTCCGGCAAGCAGCACGAGGATGTCTACGTGCGCGCCAAGAGCCGTGACGTCCTGGAGAAGTTCTTCGCGGGGTTGACGGGGGAGAATGCCCTGCCTGCCGACCATGAGATCGGATACGAGGAGAACGCGGTCCGCAATGACGCCGGCGAGGTGACCCAGGACCGCAACTGGCGGACCCTGTTCCTCAAGCGGCGTGCGGCGCTGACGGGCGAGTACCTGTCCAATGCCGACCAGACCTGGGATCAGCAGACGGGACGCCCCGAGGTCAGCTTCGAGTTCGACCACCAGGGCGCCGTGCTCTCCGAGCGCATGACACGAGAGAACATGGGCCGCAAGATGGCCATCATGCTGGATGAAAAGGTGACCAGTGCGCCGGTGATCGAGGGGATCATCAGCTCGCGGGGGCGCATCACCCTGGGGAGCTTCGGCGATCCCTTCCAGATGCAGCAGGAGGCCAAGGACCTGGTGGCGGTGTTGCGCTCCGGCGCCTTGCCGGCCCCCCTGCGGAAGACGTTCGAGACTCAGGTCGGTCCGACAATGGGTCGCGATTCAATCCAGAAGGCCAAGTTCTCAATGTACATCGGTGCGGCGGCGGTGGTGCTGTTCATGCTGATCTACTACCGACTGGCCGGCATCATCGCCAACGTGGCGATGATGGTGAATATGTTGTTCATGGTGGCCATCCTGGCCGCCTTCGAGGCCTCGCTGACCTTGCCGGGAATCGCCGGGCTGGTGCTGACCATCGGCATGGCTGTCGATGCCAACATCATCATTTACGAGCGCATTCGCGAGGAGTTACGCAACGGCAAGTCGCCGCGCAGCGCGGTGGACGCCGGATTCTCCCGGGCGTTCTGGACGGTGTTCGACGCGCACGTCACCAACTTCGTGGCCGGCGTGGTCCTGTATTCGTACGGCTCGGGTCCCATCCGTGGCTTCGCGGTCACCCTGCTGGTGGGCATCATCACCAATCTCATGACTTCGTATTGGCTTTCACGCTGGATGTTCGAGTTGATGGTCGGTCGCCGCAGCGGCGCGCCGGCCACCTTGTCGATCTGATCTCCAGGTCACCCCTCAGAGGCGAAAATGGCGGCCCAGAATCAGCAGAAGTTCTTCGAGATCATCAAGCCACACTCGACGTACGAGTTCATCGGCAATCAGAAGTATTGGATCGGGATGTCGATCGTCTTGACGCTTCTGACCCTCATCATGCTTCCGTTGAACGCTTACGTGATCAAGGGCCGTGGCCATTTTCTGAACTGGGGGGTGGACTTCCGCGGAGGCACCGAGTTGGTGATCGAGTTCGCGCGCCCGGTGGATGCCGGTGACTTGCGCCGAACCCTGGGCGAGATCGGACACGAGAACGCCGATGTGGTCCGTTACGAAGATCCCAGCGGCAAGAACAAAAATGTCTACATGGTGCGGCTGGGGGCGGTGTCCGTGCTGTCAACGGCGCAGGCCCGTCAGGCGCAGGACGCGTTGTCAAAGGTGGGCGACTCCACCCTGAAGCGGTTCGAATGGTCCGAAGGCGGCGACAAGGTCTACCTGCGCTACGACAAGCCGGTGGATTCGAACACCCTTGGCAATTCGTTCAAGGCGGTTGGTATCGCCGCCGCCTCGGTACAGCCCTTCGGGCGGCTGGAGGAGAACACCTACGAGGTGACCCTGGTCAGCCTGGACAAGGAGATCTGGCGACATCTGGACGAGAAGATGGGCGCGGGCACGGTGTCCGGCATCCCGCAGGTGGAATCGGTGGGCGCGAAGGCCGGGAAGCAGCTGCAGTTCGATGGCGTGCGCTCGCTGGTGGCCGCCATCCTGCTGATCATGGTCTACATCTTGTTCCGCTTCGACTTTCGCTACGCCCCGGGCACGGCCGCGGCGCTGCTGCACGACGCGATCCTGGTGATGGGTGCCTTCGCGGTGACCTACAAAGAGTTCTCGCTGACCACGGTGGCGGCCATCTTGACCATCATCGGCTTCTCCATGAACGACACCATCGTGGTGTTCGATCGTATCCGCGAGAACGCGGCGCGATTGCGTGATCGTAAGTTCGATCGCGTGGTGAACCAATCGATCAACGAGACGCTGTCCCGCACCATCTGGACCAGCGCCACGGTGTTCTTCGT
>JBDSME010000526.1:0-5189 GCA_039916065.1 Polyangia bacterium | reverse complement strand
ACCGGCGACAGGGCGGCGAATCCCCCCAACAGGTGTTCGGCCGCGATGGCCTCCCGGCTGATGACGCCGTACCGTTCCAGCAACACCAGCGCGCGGGCATGCGAGATCTCGGTGGGCACCGGCACGGGGTGCAGCAACGGCGCCACCAGCGACCACCGCCCCGCGGCCTGCGTCGCCAGGTGACGGCCGGTGCCACGCAACCGCCGCGGCCCTGCCAGCGCGCGCAAGGGCTGGAAGGTGTCGTTGGTGACCAGGCCCGCCCAGACCAGGTCCCACAGGGCACTGAGCACGTCCGCCGTCGGCACAGCCGGACAGGCCGCCGAGAGCTGCGCGAAAAAGCTGGCGCCCTGCGCCTGCAAGGCGTCCAGCAACAGCCACTGCGTGGGCGGAAGCGCGCCGGCAGGGGCACCCGCGCTTGCACCTGCACCCGCGCTTGCGGCCGCTGCCTCGCGCGCCCCGACAGCATCGCGGATACTCGCCGCATCGGATACCGGGTCCACCAGCAGCCGCACGCGGTCGCGCCGGAACAGCGCCACGCGGCCATCGTCGCCACCCAGCGATCCGCCCCCCACCCAGACGACTTCTCCAAGCGCGCCCAGCTCATCCAGCATGCTCGGCTGGAAATCGCGGACGCGCGCTGGCAACACCCGCTTCTCCAGATCCGAAAATGGCAGATACAGCCCCTCGAGCTGTTCCACCACCTCGCGCAGCCGCGCCGTCCCCGAGCGCGTGCTGCCCACGCCCTGCCATGACGGCAGAAAACGCGCCAGCACCGCGGCCTCCACAGGCGCCACTTCGGCGCGCAGCCCGGCCAGGGTGCGGCGCCTGATCACCCTCATCACGTCGGCGTCGCACCATTCGGCCGCTGGTCCCTCTTCGCGAAATCGCCCTTCCACCAGCCGCCCGGCGGCCGCCATCGCGCGCAGGGCCGGCTCCACTTGCGCCGGCACCAACCCGAACCGCGCCGCCACGGTCGTGGTCGCGAATGGACCGTGCGTGCGCGCCCACCGCGCCACCAGCGATTCGAAGGCTTGCGCCACCTGCACCAGGAAAGCCGCCGGCATCCCCGGCGGAGGTTGCACCCCCAGGGCATCCCGGTAGCGGGCCACGTCTTCCAGGGCGATCCAGCGGCTCTCTCCAGCCACCCGTAAGGGCGCCGCGCGGTGGCTGGTCTGCAAGGCCGTCAACCACTCCGCCGGATCGCTCTCGGCGCGCGCCGCGATCTCCGCGACAGTGAGATCGCCGACCCGTCGCAGCAGATCGTGAACGGCGTCGGCGTGTCGGGCCCGGCGCTCCGGGTCGGTCGCCTGTAGCTCAGCCTCGATCTGGTCCAGCACCGCCGGGTCCAGCAGCCCTGCCAGCTCATCCTGACCCAGAAGCTCGCGCAGCAGATTGCGATCGAGGGTCAGGGCCTGGGCCCGGCGTTCGGCCAGCGGCGAATCGCCTTCGTACATGTACGCGGCGACGTACGCGAAGGCCAGCGATCGCGCGAATGGTGACGCCGACGCCGTGTCCACCTCCACCACGCGCAGCTCACGCCGCCGCACCGCCATCATGGTGTCCACCAGCGCCGGCACATCGAACACGTCCTGCAGACATTCGCGATAGGTCTCAAGCACGATGGGGAAAGTGGGGTAGCGCATGGCAGCGGCCATCAACGCCTGGGCCTTCAGCCGCTGCGCCCACAGGGGCTGTCGGGCGTCGGGCCGCCGCCTGGGCAGCAGCAGCGCCCGCGCCGCGTTTTCGCGAAAATGCGTGGCGAACAGCGCCGACCGTCCCAGCTGTTCGATGACCAGGTCCTCCACCTCCTCGGGCTCCGGGAGCAAGGTGGACAGCGGTGGTGGCTCGTCGGCTCCCGCGAAGCGCAACACGATCCCGTCGTCGCTCCACAGCGTTTGCACCTCGAATCCGGCCGCCGCGCCCAGCCGCGCCTCCAGCGCCAGCGCCCAGGGTGCGTGCACACGCGCCCCGAAGGGCGACAGGATGCAGATCCGGTAGTCGCCCAGTTCGTCGCGAAAACGTTCCGCCGTGATCTCGCGATCGGTGGGCAAAGTTCCGGTCGCTTCACGCTGCGCGTTCACGTACCGCCACAGGTTCTGGGAGGCGCGCGCGTCCAGATGGTAATCGCTCTGCAGCCACGCCACGCCCGCCGCCTCGTCGCGCGTGCCCAGTTCGCGAATGAACGCCCCCAGCGCCCGCCCCAGCTCCAGCGGTCGTCCGGGCCCTTCCCCCCGCCAGAAGGGCATCTTCCCTGGCTCCCCGGGGGCGGGCGCCACGATCACCCGATCTCGGGTGATCTGCAAGATGCGCCAGCTGCTCGCCCCCAGCAAAAATGTCTCGCCGACGCGCGACTCGTAGACCATCTCCTCGTCGAGCTCGCCGATGCGCGGACCGCCTTCACCCAGGTGCACCCCATACAGCCCCCGGTCGGGGATGGTTCCCCCGCTGACCAGCGCGATCAGCCGGGCGTCGCGCCGCGGGGTCAATCGATCGGTGGCCCGATCCCAGGACAACCGCGGCCGCAGGTCAGCGAATTCATCCGACGGATAGCGTCCCGTCAACATGTCCAGCACCGCCAGCAGCACCTCGCGCGACAGGGTCGAAAACGGATAGCTCCGTCGGACCAGCGCCTCCACGCGCCCCACCGGAATGCCGGCGCCGCCATCCGGCGCGGCCGGCGCGTTTCCTTGCGGCTGCCCGTCCACCGCCACCAGCGCCACGATCTGTTGCGCCAGCACGTCCAGCGGATTGCGCGGCACACGCACCGGTTCGATCTCCCCGCGGACCATTCGCCGTGCCACCACCGCGCTCTCCAGCAGATCGCCCCGGTGTTTGGGGAAGATGCGTCCGATGCTGCGCGCCCCCACGCTGTGGCCGGCCCGTCCCACCCGCTGCAGCCCGCGCGCCACGCTCCCCGGCGATTCGATCTGCACCACCAGATCCACGGCTGCCATGTCGATCCCCAGCTCCAGTGAGCTCGTCGCCACCAGCCCGCGAACCTGTCCCGCCTTCAACATCTCCTCGATCTCTTCGCGCTGCGGGCGGGACACGCTGCCGTGATGCGCCCGCACCAGGTTTTCCCCCGCCAGATCATTGATTCCCTGGGCCAGCCGTTCACAGAGCCGCCGGCTGTTGGCGAACACGATGGTGCTCCGGTGAGCGCGGATCAGCTCCACCAGCCGCGGGTGGATGGCCGCCCACATCCCCGTGGGCGCGCCGGAACGGTCGGTCTCACGTTCCGCCTCCCGCTCTGAGCGGACATTCTCCATGTCGTCGACCGGCACCTCGATGGTCAGGTCCAGGCGCGGCGGCTCCGAGGTGTCCACCAGCGTCACCGGCCGATCCCCGCCCAGAAAACGCCCGATCTGGTCGAGCGGGCGCTGCGTGGCCGACAGTCCCACCCGCTGGGGCTCCGTCGCCGTCAGGGCGGCCAGGCGCTCCAGCGACAGGGCCAGGTGAGCCCCGCGCTTGGTGGGCGCCAGCGCATGGATCTCATCGACGATCACTGTGTCGCAAAACCGCAGCGTCTCCCGCACGGCCGACCCGAGCATCAGGTACAGCGATTCGGGCGTGGTGATCAGGATGTCGGCCGGCTTGCGCAGCATGTCCCGGCGATCGCGCGCCGGCGTGTCGCCGGTGCGCACCGCGATGGTGGGCGCGCTGAAAGACAGACCCAGTCCTTCGGCGGCGCGCTGGATGCCCACCAGGGGCACGCGCAGGTTGCGTTCGATGTCGTACGCCAGCGCCTTCAGCGGCGAGATGTAGATGACCCGCACCCCCGCCCCCGCACCGGCCGCCCGCGCCCCCAGCCGATCCAGACACCACAGGAACGCCGCCAGCGTCTTGCCGCTGCCCGTGGGAGCCAGCAACAACGCATGCGCGCCGCTGGCAATGGCGTTCCACCCCGCCACCTGCACCGCGGTGGGGCGGGCGAAGGTGGCCTCGAACCACCTTCGGGTGGCCGGCTGAAAACGAGCCAGAGGGGTGTCGCTGCCGCTGTCGATGTCTGAATGTTGAGGCCGGCGGAGCCTGGACGCTACCGCCGTCAACCGGGAAAAAGGGGCCAGGACCAGGTAGGCTCCCCATCCGTGGCCATGCTTCGCCTCGTTTGCGGGAACCTCAACTACTCTTCGTGGAGCGTGCGGCCCTGGCTCGCGCTCAAGTACGCCGGCCTCGAATTTCGCACGCACGACGTTGGCCTCAGGACGGAGGAAGGCTGGAAGGATCGCATCCTGTCGTTCTCGGGCGCGGGAAAGGTGCCGGTGCTGGTTGACGGCACGCTCAGCATCCATGAGTCGCTCGCCATCTGCGAATACGTCGCGGAACTGGCGCCTGCGGCCCGCCTGTGGCCCGACGATCGCGCGCTGCGGGCGCGCGGTCGTGCCATCTCCTGCGAGATGATCGCCGGGTTCTCGCACCTGCGCAACAGCATGGACATGAACTTGCGGGCCCGCGCGCACCACACCCCGCGGAGTCCGGCGATCGACGCCGAGGTCGCGCGGGTGCTGGACATCTGGCAGGCCTCGCTCACCAGCAATGGTGGACCCTTCCTCCTCGGCGACTTCAGCGTCGCCGATTGCATGTTCTTCCCAGTGGCGACGCGTTTCCGCACCTACGGCGTCGCCTTACCCGACTTTGCCCGCACCTACGCGGCGGCCCTGTTCGCGCTGCCGTTCGTCCAGGAATTGGAACGGATCGCGGCAACGACGCCATTCATCCCCGAGTACGACGTCGCCCTCGGGGTCAAACAATCCGTGTGATATCCGTGGAAGGACCTTTTTCAACCAGCCGTACGGAGACGAGCCCCCATGTATCATCCGCGGAGCCACAGCCTTCCTTCCAGGAACCATGAAAAGGGAAACGGCCGGTGCGGCCGCACCCGCTGGCTCGCACGGGCTCTCCTGCTCGCCGGGATGCTGTCCGCCCTGGGTTGCCGCGGGCGCAACCTGATTGGCTCACGCGGCGGCGATGACGCTGCGGACACGAGCGGAGACGCCTCGATCGCGGATGCGAGTACGGGCACTGACGCGGTACCCGGCGCCGTCGATCCCGTGGTCTCACGCGCCTGGACCTGGCAGCGATGCGGAACCATTGCCTCGGAGGCCGCCGACCGCGCGGCCCTCTTCGACCCCAACGGCGGAGTCGCCGTGCTCGGCGAGCACGGGGTTCGCCAGTACGACGCGTCCGGG
>JBDSME010000525.1:0-3121 GCA_039916065.1 Polyangia bacterium | reverse complement strand
CGGTGGCACCCTGGAGGATCTGCGCCGCGCCCGCGCCGCCGTGTCCGTGCCACTGTTGCGCAAGGACTTCGTGGTGGACGAATACCAGATCGCCGAGGCGCGCGCCGCCGGCGCCGACGCCGTGCTCTTGATCGTGGCTGCGCTGGACCCGCCAACGCTGCGGTTGCTCTTCGCGGCCTGTGCGCGGTGGGGGGTGCAGGCGCTGGTGGAAACTCACGACGCCGTCGAGGTCGCGCGCGCAGTCGAACTGGGCGCCAGGATCATCGGCGTGAATCACCGCGATCTGCGCACCTTCACCATGGATCGCGAGCTGGCCATCCGGCTGCGCGCGAAGATCCCCGCCGACCGCGTGCTGGTTGCTGAGTCCGGGATCCGCGACGCCGCCGACGTGCAACGCATGGGAGCTCACCGCATCGATGCGGTGCTGGTGGGTGAAACCTTGATGCGCGCTCCCCATCCAGGTGCTGCGCTGGCGAACCTGCTCTCGTCGGCGCAGACCACCGGCAGGTGATGGCAAGAGCAAGACGACCGAGCAAGACGACCGAGCAAGACGACCAGACTGACGACCGAGACCGACGACTGAACGGCCGAACACATGTCATCGTTCCTGATCAAGATTTGCGGGATCACCACCCCTGAGGACGCGGCGCTGGTCGGCGCCGCCGGAATCGACGCCGTCGGCGTGAACTTCTGGCCGGGGTCCAGGCGCTTCGTGGGCACGGCCGCGGCGGAGGTCCTGGCCGCCGTGCCGGCAGGTGTCCTGAAGGTGGGCGTGTTCGTGAACGCCCCGGTCGGCCAGGTCCTGGAACACGCGGCGCGGTTCGCGCTGGATCGTGTCCAGCTGCACGGCGACGAAAGGCCCGCTGACTTCCGGGCAGTACCGCCGTCCTTGCTGATGCGGGCCATCCGGGTGCGTGAGGCCACGTCGCTGGCGGAGGTCGCCTCCTGGGATGCCGCCCTGTTCCTCTACGACGCCTTCGTGGATGGCTACGGCGGGGCCGGCGTCACCGCGCCGTGGGCGGAGATCGGCGCCGCCCAACCGCGGCGGCGTTTCCTGCTGGCGGGCGGCCTGGACCCGGGCAATGTCGCGCGGGCCATCGCCGTGACCCGTCCCGATGGTGTCGATGTGGCCAGCGGCGTGGAATCGCGGCCCGGCCGCAAGGATCCTGCGCGTCTGACCGCCTTCGTCCGCGAGGCGCGTGCCGCCGCGGCCAGGCTCAGACCACCGCCACCTTGACGCAATGGATGGGCGGCAGTGATTCGAACAGGCATTCCCAGGCTTCGCCGCCCTCGCGGCCCATCCAGAGCTGGCCGGTGGTGGTACCGAAGTACAGGGCCGGAGATCTGGTCTCGTCGATGGTCATCGCGTCGCGCTGGACCGTGAAGTAACTCTGCCGCTTCGGCAACCCGCGCGCGAGACGGGACCAGCTTTCGCCCCCGTCCTGGCTGCGCCACACGGCCGGCGCGCCGTCCGGGCAGGTGCGCGTCGTCGGTTCGAGCGGCATGACGTAAACGGTGTCGGGATCTTGCGGATGGACCACGATGGGAAATCCGAAGTCGGAGGGCAGACCCTTGGCGATCGAGCGCCAGGTGTGGCCGTGGTTGTCGCTGCGCAGGACGCCGATGCCCGGCCGCTCCGGCCAGCCGCCGTGATTCTGGATGTAGAGCCGCCCGGGCGCATCCGGGTGCCGCGCGATCTTGTGCACGCACTGCCCGAACGCTGGATAGGGGTCCGGGCAGAACCCGGCGCCGATTCCCTGGTTCGCCGCGCCGAAAGATCCGCCCCCGTCCTCACTCAGGTAGTGGCCGCCCGTCGAGATACCAAGGTGGACCCGCGCGCCGTCAACCAGGATGGTGTGCAGGCACAGCCCGCCCGCGCCCGGGCTCCATTTTGGCGCGTGCTCGTGCTTGCTGATCCCGGGGACCATCTCCCAGGAATTGCCCCCGTCCTGGCTGCGGAACAGCGCCGCCGGTTCGACGCCGGCCAGGATCTCCTTCTTCCCGTCTCCCGAAGTCCGCGCCTCCAGCGCCCAGATGTTCTTCAAGACCCGGCCGTCTTCCTTTGGAAAGGCCGGCGCCGCGGCCGTCTCTTCGAACGTTTGGCCGAGGTTCATGGAACGCAACACCTTCATTCCGAAGAAGGAGTTACAGCTTGATGCGTAGATCCGCGGCGCGCTGCCGCGCGTGTCAATCAGCGCGGAATAGACGCCGACGCCTTCGCCGAAAGGGCCGCGCAGCGCGAACGAACGCCGCGATTTTGCCGCCTCCGCCACGAACAGCCCTTTGCGCGTTCCGATGCAGACCACGATACGTTCGGCCATGGCTTACCCCCCTGATACCGCCGGTATGATGGTGACAACGTCGCCCGGCGCCAGCGGCGTATCCAGACCGGCCCGATCGCGAATGTTGTCCGCGTTGACGAACAGATTCACATGCGGGCGAACCTTGCCCGTCTCGTCGCACACGCACGCGTGGAGCGACGGCTGTCGCTGTTCCATCTCCGCGAGCGCGGCGCGTACCGTATCCGCCGCCAGCGCCAACTCCGCGGCGCCTCCTGACCGGTGGCGCAGCATGCTAGGAACTTCGACCGTGATGTGAGAGCTCATGGGGCCAAGGCTCGCACCGCCACCTATACCACCATACTTAATGCGGTGCGATGCTCGCTCGATGCTCGCTCCGTCGCGCGTGGCGGCGGTGCCATCGACCGACTCAAGACACCACCCGATGGTGCCGATTGAATAGCCGAGCTACATGATCATGAATTCATTTCAGCGCCCGGTTGTCGCCTGCGGCGTTCGTCGAATTCCGCGTTGGTTCGGCATTGGGTTGATGGTGTTCATCGCGACCGCGGGGCTCGCTGGCAGCGGACGACGGGCCGGCGCCACCGACTGGAGCAGCAGGGGTCTGGATGCAGCGGGTACGCGCGCCACCGCCGAGTTGTTGGGCGTACGGTTCGCCTCCCTCTGGTCCATGGCCATTCCCACGGACCGCCCCGATCCCGTTTACCGGAGCCTGCTGGCCAGCCCGGCGGTGGCGGATGGTTACGTCGCCACGGCCACCTACGGCAACAAGGTGCGCGTGGTCCGCGAAAGCGATGGCGCCGCGTTGTGGGAGGCGTCCG
>JBDSME010000524.1:0-7185 GCA_039916065.1 Polyangia bacterium | reverse complement strand
ACGGCACGTCCCGCCAGGTCGGGGACCGCCGCCAGTGCCGTGGCGTTGCGGCGTTGCAGGTCCGCGGACCAGACAAATGCGTGCAGCGAGACGAACCCGCCGAGGGCACCTGCTCGTTGCGCCGCCTGCAACCGGTACGACACCTCGTCGTTGATGCGAAGCGCCTCCTCGACGTTGGCGCCGCTGGCGACCACCAACCGTCCCTCGTCCAGGTTGGACACACGCGCGCGCACGCGATCCGTCTCCGCCTTCAGTATGGGATCGGCGGCGTTGAGCGTGGCCAGGGAATCCATCCAGCGGAGGCGCGGCAACCCCACCAGACAGGTCAGCGCCACCAGAGCCAACGAAAGCGGCGCCAACCAGCGCCGGCGGTTCAGGGCCGCCAGCGCCTTCGCGCCCCCAGCCGCCGCGGCCCACAGCAACCTTGCCGGCGGGGTGGGCCCGTCGAGGAGGAGCGGCAACACGTAGCGGGTGACCGCCAGCGCTGCCGCGACCCCGACCGCCGACGTCAGGGCAAGCTCCCGGACACCAGGGAAGGAGGTCCAGCCCAGGGCGCCGAATCCAGCGGCGGTGGTCAAGCCTCCCAGCATGATGCCGACCCAGATCCGGCGCATCACGCTCATTGCCGGTTCGCGCGGCGCCAGTACCCGATGCGTGAGCAACAAGATCGGGTAGTCGATGGCCACGCCGATCAGCGACGAGCCGATGGCGAGCGTCAGCGAATGCAGCCTGCCGAAAACGAGAAACCCGGCCGTGGTCGCGGTGAGGGCGCCCCCAACTACAGGCAGCAAGGCCACGAACGCGCTGCGGACGGAGCCAAACAGGACCAGGAACAACAATGCCACGGCGAGAGTGGAGAGAATCGAGATGCGTTCCAGATCGCGGCGGATGCGAATTTCGGCATCGAGGGCGATGGGTGCCACGCCGGCGCGCTCCAGGAACAAATTTCCCCCGGCGCGGCGATTCGCATCCTCGAAGGCCGCCGCGATCTCCCGCAGCAACGGGGCCTGCGTCGTCGAATTGAAGGGGGAGTGGCGCGTCCCGAGAAAGATGATGGCGTGACGGTGGTCGTGGGCAAAGAGCTGATCGCCATCCACCTCCAGCGTGCGAGCTTGGGCCTGCTCCAGGCGGCGCAAGATGGCGGGAAACCACTGCAAGGGGTCGGTGGGCGCCAGGCGAGAGAACATCGGTGCTGTTGGCAGTGAGAGCTGGCGCTTGAGCGCGCGGGCCGCCGTCGCCAGCCCGCCGTCGTTGAGCGCGGCCGGAATATCGATCTCCGGCCGATCCGATACGAAGAAAGGCAGGCGCGGGGCGTACAGGCGATACACCGCCTCGGCGAGCGCTGGCGTGGGGCCGCGCTGAACCCACGCCACCTCGGGATGCGTGACCAGGCGTTCGGCCATGGTCCTGGCGCCCAGGCGCGCCGCCTCGGCGTCTCCGCCACGGATGCTGAGGATCAAGGTGCGGGTCAACGCCGAATCGGCGAGCTGACGTGAGATGGTGGCAAGCGCGTGATCGGTGCCGGCGGGGAGAAAGTGCGTGATGTCCGTGACCACCCGCCAGCGCAACCCCGAGAACAGCGCCATCGCCATTGCCAGGATGATGGCGCTGCCCAGCACCACCCTGCGGCGGCGCCGCTCGGCAGGCTCGGCAACGCCGCCGCCTGGAATCATCGGGGAGGCACGCGGAACACTTGAGCCGCCTCGGCCGGGCTATAACGATGGTTGACGTCCACGTCGCTGAATACGGTGCGCGTCCAGTCGCCGTTGGTTTCGCGT
Organism: Polyangia bacterium; assembly: GCA_039916065.1. Lineage (GTDB taxonomy): Bacteria > Myxococcota_A > Polyangia > Fen-1088 > Fen-1088 > FEN-1088. Next base: position 5,407 of record JBDSME010000524.1, on the reverse strand, counting down.
ACTTCCATCTCGTCGAGGGCCAGCCCAACACCGCGGAGGAGGATCACCTTCAACACCTGATTCATCGGCGCCACGCGTGGCAACAGCGAGAGCTCCCACCGCGAAGCGGATGCCCGAGATGGCGGCCGCGCCTTCGCCTTGGTACCGGCGGCGGCGCCGCCGCCGCCAATCCCCGAGCCAGCAGGGGCAGACGGGATGAAGCGCAGCACGAAATACTTCTCCAGCCCGACGCGATCGCCGGCCAGCAGCAGCATGAAGCTGTCCACGAACAGCCGCGCCACCGGGTTCGTTCCCAGATCCATGGTCTGACGGCCATCAGCATCGGCGAACTGAAGACGTCCGCCCTCGATCAGGATGGTGGAGGGGAGGGGCCGGGTCGTTCGCCGCGCCAGCTTGCCGGGCGAGGCGTAGTGAATGTCCCCTTCGTTGACCAGCGGCGCCTGCAGCATTGCCAGGTGTTTTTCTTCGCGAAACCGCGCGCGAATTCCAGGCGCCTTCGAAAATCGCGCCAGCAGGGCGTCGAGCTGCCGGTCGGCGGTTGCGGGAAGGGAGGTCAGCGGCGGAGGCGGTGGTGACGGAGGCGCCAGCGCGGGTGCCGTGGTGGCGGCCGGCGCCGCCGTCCCGGCGCCTACCCCGACAAACGACACCCCGATAATCGGTATGCCGACAAGGAAGGCAACGCGGAGGAGGCGGCCCGACGACGACGACGACGACGACACCGCCGGTGCTGGTCCTTTGCGTCTCAAGGAAAGTCCGCCGTTCCGGTGGGAAGCTCCGCGCCGCGGTAGAGCCGGAGCACCAGATCGATGTCACGGTCCTGGCGGCGATCCTCGGTGTTGGCGGCGACATGGGCGCGCACGGTCCGGTGCAGGTCGCGACCACGACCGCACGTCGTTTCCACGCCGCGTAGATCCACACCCTGGCACAGCGCCAGGAGCTCGATCATCGCCACCGTCTCGGTCAAGTCCAGGATGCGTTGGCAATCGCGGGCGGCAATCGACCCCATGCTGACCTTGTCCTGGTTGTGTGATTCCGTGCTGCGGCTGAAGGCGCTGGCGGGCATGGTCAACTTCAGAGCCTCCGCCGTCAGCGCGGAGGCGCTGATCTGCATGGCCTTGAACCCATGGTGGCTGACCCGACCAGGTCCGTCATGCGCAACCAGGTCGGCGGGCAAGCCGTTGTTGGTGGCCGGATTGCACAGCAGCGCCATCTGTCGATCGAGGAGGTCCGCGACGTTCGCCACGGCGGTCTTCAACCCATCCATCACCAGCGCCACGTGGCCCCCGTAGAAATTTCCACCATGCAGCATCTCATCGTTGTCCGCGTCGACTATGGGGTTGTCGTTGACGCTGTTGACCTCCGTTCGCAGCAACGGCTCGAATGCAGCCAGGGCGTCCAGGAGCACCCCGATCACGTGCGGGGCACAGCGCAATGAATAGCGATCCTGGATGCGCGCCTGTCCCCCGGCAGCGCCAGCCCTGCTGCTGCTGCTGCTCGGGCGATAGTCCAGATCGTGCCGCATCCAGCGGGCGCAGGCTGCCTGACCGGGGTGGGGCTTGACGGCGAAGATCCGGGAATCGAAATGCGAAGGGTTTCCCCGCAAGACGTCACAGGCCACCGCCGAGAGCGCGGCCGCCAGGCGCCCCAGCTGCTTTGCTCGCCGATAGGCCAGACAGGCCAGGCCGGTCATCATGCTGGTCCCGTTCATCAGTGCCAGGCTCTCCTTGGGCAACAACGACAGGGGTTTGAGCCCCGCGGCCGCCAGCGCCGCGGACGCTTCGATGACCTGTCCGCGGAAGGAAACCTCGCGTTCACCGATCAGGGCCGCGGCCACATATGACAGGGGCGTGAGATCGCCGCTGGCTCCAACCGATCCCTCCGAGGGGATGCGGGGGAGGATGCGGTGGTTGAGCAGATTCACCAAGCCTTCCAGCACGGCAGGGCGCACGCCGGAGTAACCGCGGGCGAGGGAGGCGAGTCGCACCGCCACCACGGCCGCTGACTCCTCGTCCTGCAGGGGGGCGCCCGTACCGCAGCCGTGAAAGCGCACCAGGTTGACGGCCATGGCGGCCGCCAGCTCCGCCCCCACCTGGTTCTCACATGATTCTCCCACGCCGGTGGTGACACCGTAGATGGCGCGACCGGCGCGCAGCTGCCGTTCCAGGCTGGCGCGGCTCGCTTCGAGGTGTCGGCGGTACTCCGGGTCCGCGTCGAGCGCCACGCTGGCCCGCCCCGCGGCGATGTCGTTGACGTCATCCAGGGTGAGGGGAACTCGCCCGAAGGTCACCGTGCGCGGCGCGGTCGCAGACAAGGTCATGGGGTCACCGCCCAGTAGCCGTAAAAGTTGAACCAGTTGTCGGTGGCGAGTTCACAGTAGTGCTCCAGCCGGCTGGCGAACCGCTGCACGTGAACCGCAGCCGCCCCGTCCCGGTCCCCGCGCGGCAGCTCGATGCGCTCGGAGAATGGCTCGCAGTACAGGTGATAACGATTCGGGTCGGTGTACAGCCCGAAGGTCAGGTACACCGGGCAGCGGAGGATGGCGGCCAGCAAGGTGGGGCCCGACGGGAACAACGCCCGCCCCCCCAGGAAATCGACCTCCGTCGCTCGCTCTGCCAGACCCACGCGGTCGGCCAGGATCGCCACCAGCTCGCCTGCCTCGATGCGCTCCTTCAGGGTCATCACGAAGTTCATTCCCGGCTCGACGCTGATCAGTCTGGTGGTGCGGCGCGGGTTCATCTTGTTCAGGACACCGTTGATCAAGCGCGCGTTCTTGAAGTAGCCAACGATGTTGATGGGGACCGACTCATGTCGTGCCACCCCCAGCATCGCTTCGAAGCTGCCCAGGTGAGCACCCAGCAGCAAGGCCCCTCGTCTGCTCCGCACCAGCTCCCTGAGGTGCTCCGACCCCGTGCTGGTGATCTCGAACAGGTCCTGCCGACCCATGACCCAGAACAGCCGGTCGAGGGTGCAATGGGCGAAGGTCAGGAAGTGCCGATAGGTGTCCCAGAATCCGTGCGGACGGCCCATGCGCGTCAGGTACGACCGGGAGGCCCTGCGGGCGCTGCGCGCCGCCAACACGAAATAGAACACCACCGCGCGCACCACCACGCGTCCGAAGGTACGGCCGAAGGCCCGGCAGATGAGCACCATGGCCCATATGCCGGCCACGCTGCCCCGTTCCGCGATGTCGGTCCAGGAGGCTGCCGTCGTCCCGCGCGATGGTGATGACGGCGACGACGACGACGACGGGGAAGCCGGTGACGAAGAGGGCGCATCCGGCGCTTCAGCGCCGGGTAAGATGGGTGGCGGTGTATTCATCGAGGGCGTCCCCGTCGGCGCCGCAGCCGCCACATCAAAGACTCCAGCACCAAACGGGTGTGCATGACGCTGATGGCGACATTATCCCGGAATGGACGGAAGTGAGAAACGCCGCCGTCGCCGGCATGCAGATAGCGCACCCGGGTCGGTAAGTTCACAATTGGCACACCGGCCCAGACCAGACGCACGGCGATCTCGATGTCGAAATCCATTCTATTGCCGCGCGCTTCCACGGCGCGCGCGGCTTCGACGGGATAGATGCGATAGCCGCACTGCGGATCGGTGATGGTCGGCCCCCCGGTCTCGATCCGGGTCCAGAAGTTGGTGAACTGGTGTGCCGCGCGACGGCCGCGCGGTGTTGAGGAATCGAACACCGGATGGCCAAGCACGGCGGCCTCGGGCCGCGCCGCGGCTACCTCGAGAAAGTGCGGGATGTCCGCCGTGTCGTGCTGTCCGTCTGCGTCTATCTGCAGGGCATGCGTATATCCTGCCTGCTGGGCGGCCCTGAATCCCGTCTTGACGGCCGCGCCTTTGCCGCCGTTGCGTCGGCGCCGGATCACCACCACCTGCCCGGTCCGCTCGATGTCTTCGAGCACCGCTTGTCCCGCGGCGCCGCTGCCATCATCGACCAGGATCACGGCGTCGAGGTAACGTTTCACCTCGGCCAGTACGCGGCCGATGGTCAAGGCGTTGTCGAAGGTGGGGATCACGGCACAGGGACGAAATGCGGGAGTGGTCATGCGGTCTGTCCACCGCCACTGCCAATCGGGACGCGGTCGCCGCTGGTGGCGCTGCTGTCGCCCGTCGGTGCGAACCGCAGGACGCCCGAGCTGACGATCTTGGCCGCGCGCCTGATCTCGAACGAGACCTTCGTGTCATCCCGGCGGCTCAAATGAACCGCGAGGTGATCGTCGGGCCGGATCGGGCTGCGAAATTTCAATGAGAGGACCCGTTCCAGGCGGCCCAGGGCGGGCCAGCGCTGACGAGCCGCATGCAGCACCAGATTGTTGAGCTGCACCACCCCCGGCAACACGGGAAAGTCGCGAAAGTGTCCCCGAAAGAAGGCGGAGAGCGGCGAAGCGGAAGAGACATCCAAGGCCAGCTCCGCCTCATCGTTGCCACTGTTCGCCGTCACCGACGGGGCGCCGGCGAGCGTCTGGTTGGACGCGAGAGCATGGTCCGATAGAAACAGCGCCCGGAGACGCGCCTTCACCAGCTTGCCGTTGCTTTCGCGGGGCAGCGCATCGACGAGCCGGAAGCGACGGGGCAGGGCGATGGGCTCCACGCGGCGGAGCAGCGCGGCGCGCAGTGTCGGCACAGTGAGATTCTCTCCGGCCACCACCGCCCACAGTTCGTGGCCGCGGCTGCTCGCCACCGCCACCGAAATCACCGCCGCCTCCTTCACGCCCGGAACGTCGCGGAGGATCCGCTCGACTTCACCGAGCGACACCCGCGTCCCGCCCACCTTCACGATGCCGTCGGCGCGCCCGAGAAGCCGGAAGCAGCCGTTACCAACCAGGGAGATGCGGTCCGCTCCGCGATACGGTCCCCCGTCGGGCGGCGGGTCCACGAACGGCGAAGAGAGCAGCATGGTCCCGTCGCCATCGGCGTCCACGGTGATTCCGGGGAACGGCTGCCACACGGGGGGCGCGTCGGCGCGTGCGTCGCCGCCGTCGACGATGTCCCCGCGCTCGGCCCAGGCGATCCCGCCCGTCTCCGATGAGCCGAGAATTTCCACCACCGCCTGGCGCCGGAGCGCGGTCGCCGTGGCCGCCTCCAGTGCGGCCCCCGAGGAGAAGATCCGTTGTACCGGCGGCAGGGATTCCCGCGCCGCCGCCGCCAGACCGCGCAGGTGGGCAGGCACGCTGCACAACACGTTTGCTTGCCAGCGGGTTAACTCGGCCACGATGGTCTCACCGTGATGGGGAGTGCTCCGCACGAAGGCGCCGCCCCCCACCAGCGGCACCAGCACGCCGAACAGCAAGCCATAAATATGGAGGGGAGGAACCGTCGCGAGCAATCTGGTGGCGGGCCCCAGCTTGAAAAGGTCCACCAGGAGCCGCGCCTCGCCCAGGAGCTGGCCTGCCGT
>JBDSME010000523.1:0-5820 GCA_039916065.1 Polyangia bacterium | reverse complement strand
CCGGTGTCCAGCAGGTCGTACCCGAGGCGGTCGGCAAGCATACGGGCGACGGTGGATTTGCCGGCGCCGGCGGGGCCATCTATTGCGACCACCAGCCGGCCGCCAGAGTTGGTGGTTCTGGATGAGGAGGGCTGTGACTGAGACATCGGGCGCAACCTAACACGAGGTCCTGGCAAGGTCGCGAGCGCGGCGCGCCAGCGTGGCGCGCCAGTCGTGCTGTTTAGTTCAATGATAAGATCCCCCCGTGCGCGCCGGTTGCCTGGTCCCCACCACCTTCGGTCTGTGGATCGCGGCGGCCGCGGCGGTATCCGGAGGCTGCGCGCGCAAGGGACTGCCCGAGACCACCGTTTCCAGCGGCGGTCCCGTCGTTGCTCGGGTGGCGGGCGTGGCCATTCACGCAAGCGCGCTGGCAGCGCAGATGAGCCGCACCGGCGGTGACCGGATGCGTGCCCTCGATGAGCTGGTGACGTTCGAACTGCTGGCCCGCGCGGCGGCTGCCGCCGGCGAAGGCATCGACCAGGAAGGCGACCTGGAGGCCCAGCGATCACTGAAGGTGCAGCGTCTGGTGGAACGCGAGATCGAGCCGCGCATCACCCGCGCTGCCATAGATGATTCCGAGGTGAGCGCCGTCTACGACCGCGCCAAGAACCGTTTCGTCCACGGGCGGCTGGTACAGGTGGCGGTGCTGTGCGTGTTCACCGGTGCCCGCATGAAGCCGGAGCCGCGCGCGCGCGCCGAGGCCATCGCTCGCCAGCTGGAGGCCGCGCTGGCGGCCCGGGGCGCTCACACCTCGGCCGAGCTTGAGGCGGTTTCCAGTGAGCCTGCCTGGATCGAAAAAAAAGTGAGCTTCACCACCGTGTGGCAAGGGCAAGGGGACGACCAGCCCTTCCCTTCCGTGGTGGGTCGCGCCGTCCAGACCCTGGTCAGGCCGGGCCAGATGACCGGGGTGGTCGGAGACGAGACCGGTTATTACCTGGCGCTCTATCTGGACGAAAAACCCCCGCTGAACGTATCGCTCAGCGAGGCCGCGCCGGAGATTCGCCAGGAGATGTTCGAACCCTGGCGCCGCCAGAAATTCCTGCAACTGGCACTGACCCTGGCACAGGGCCACGAAATCGAAGTGTTTCCAGAAAACTTCGCTCTGATGGCGGAAGACACGAGAGCGCCGGTCACAACACCAGCGGCACCCTCACCCTAACCCTCTCCCAGAGGGAGAGGGCAAACGGTTGCGTGGCCGCATGCTCCTTCTCACAGTCAACGCCTCACAGTCACGCCGCGGAGTCAACGCGTGACAGTCACGGCGTGTGGTCAATGTCGCGGAGTCAATGCCGCGTGGTCATCTTACGCAGCATCTTCACGCGGCGACTTCCCACGGCCCACGCCACGTTGCCCCCTTCTTGGCCAGCACCTGTAATTCCTCTTGGGCGGGGCGGACGCGCGCGGGGGCGACCGAATGCAGAAGGCGACCGCAGCCAGCCAACCGTTTGCCCTCGCCCGCTTGCGGGAGAGGGTAAGGGTGAGGGGCGACCTACGCCTTGCGGAAGCGGGAGGGGAAGGTCTCGCCGAACTCTTTGTCGGGGTGAAGAGCCTTCGCCCGCAGCAGGAGGGTGGCTTCGTCCTCGACGTTTTTCGGATCCGGCAGGCAACACTCCACCGGACAGACGGCCTGACAAGCTTCATGGTCGTGAAAGCCCACGCACTCGGTACAAAGCTTCGGATCGATGACGTAGATGTCTTCGCCTTCGCTGATCGCCTCGTTGGGGCACTCGGGCTCGCAAGCCCCACAGTTGATGCACTCGTCCGTGATGTAAGTGGCCATGGATGGATGCTTATTCCTCCCATGCCGCAGCAGGGGATGCAACAGTTGCGTGAGTGCCGAGCAAGGCCCTGACAGGTTTCGGCGCTGCTCGTCGCCCGTCCATCATCTCATCATGCATCACCATGCACCTCATGCCGGGGGCGCCGCCGCGCTGCTCTCTGTGAGCACGCTGGCACGGGCCACCTTGCCTCCCGCACCGGAACGCAGGTTCACCGCCACCAGCTTGGACACGCCCGGCTCCTCCATGGTGATGCCGCACAAGCGATCGGCGATCTCCATGGTGCGGCGGTTGTGGCTGATGATGATGAACTGCGATCGGTCGGTCATGGCCCGCACCATCTCGTTGAACCGCCCCACGTTCGCCTCGTCCAGAGGTGCGTCCACCTCGTCGAGCACGCAGAAAGGGGAAGGTTTCACCAGGAAGATGGCGAACAACAGCGACACCGCCGTCAGGGCCTTTTCACCACCGGAGAGCAGCTCGATGTTCTGCATCACCTTCTTGCCGGGCGGGTTGGCGACGATGTCCACTCCAGTCTCCAGCAGATCGCCCCCTTCATCGGTGAGGCTGAGGTGTGCCTTGCCCCCGCCGAACATGCGCGGGTAGACCTCGCGGAACTTCGCGTCGATGGCGTCGAAGGTCTCTCGAAATCGCTTGCGGGAGGCGCGGTTGATCTTTTCGATGGCCGCCTCCAGCTGGCTGATGGCCGACTCCAGGTCGGCCCGCTGCGTGGTGAGGAAGTCGAATCGCTTCTGGGACTCTTCCGATTCCTCGATGGCGGTCAAGTTGATCTCTCCCATACGCTCGATGAGGCCGCGCAGCTCCACCATGCGGGACTCCTCCACCTGGCCCACGGGGGCCCGCAGGTGGTAGTCCGTCACAACCTCCATGAGGTTGACGTCGGCGTAACGGGCGGCGACCTGCTCTTCCAGCGCCGCGCGCTTCATGGCGGCCTCCTGCCGCCGCAGCTCCAGCCGCGACAGGTTCTGTCCCATGCGCGATGCGTCGGTGCGCGCGGTGCGCAGCTCGGCTTCACGCTGAGAAAGCGCCAGGTGCCGTTCCTCGACCGCGCCGTGTCGTTCGGCGTGGACCCGGGCCCGGGCATCCGCCTCGGCCTGGGCCAGCGCCGCCTCATCGCGCAGCCGCAGGGATTCCTCGCGCAGGGACTCGGCCCGTTCGGTCTCCTCCGCGGTGGTCTGTTGCAGCCGCTCGATCCGCGCTTGATGGTCGTTCTTTTCTGAGGCCAACCGCCGCAGGGTGGCGTGAGCGTGGTTGCGGCGGTCCTGGGCCTGCGCCGCCGCCACCTTCAAGGCGGTGAGCTCGCCGATGATGACGTCGACCTGGCTGGCCAGCGCGGCGGTCTCGCCCCGCAACTCCGTGACCCGCAGGTCCACCGACTCCACCAGCGCCCTATCGCTGTCAAGGGCCGCCCCCGCCGTATCGGCCCGCATCTCGCACTCGGCCAGCGATCGCCGCAAGTTGACGGCATCGTTCTCCAGCTGGCGCTGCCGATCAGACAGGCGGCGCACCTCGTCGTTGGCGCGGTCGAGGTCTTTCTGTTGCGAGATCATGGCGACCTCGTCGGCGCGCAGCACGCCCATCAGCTCTTCGATGGTCCGTGTTACGTCGACAAGATCTTGCTTGGTGGCCACGTGTCGCGCCAGCGCTTCCTGATAATCGGTGTCAAGCTTGGCGACGATCTGCTCCAGCTCACGGATCTCGCGCTTCTGCTCCAGGACGCCCACCGACGACTCGCGCGAGCCGCCCGTCACCACGCCGTGGGGATCCACCACCTCGCCATCCAGGGTGACGATGGTCTTGCTGGTACGGGTCTGCCGCCACAGCTCCAGGGCCCGCGCCAGGTTTTCCACCACCACCACGTCGCCCAGCAGGAAGGTCGCCACCCGGTCGTACTGCCGGTCGTATCCGATCAGATCCAGCAGGGGTCCCCGCACCCCCTCGCCGGTGGGCCAGCCGCTTGCCGCGGCACCAATCCGGCTTGAGGTGGCAATGTCTCCGACGCCGCCACCGACACCGGCGTCGGCTAAGTCCTGCTCCGACGGCATGAAACCGGTGGCAGGCCCCGGATCCGAGGACACCCCGCCACCGGCGTCGTAGAGCACGGCGCCCACCGGTGCCGCCGCCATGGGGACACGCACCCCGAGCGGGATGAAGCTGGAACGCCCCTCGCTGCGGCTCTTCAAAAACTCGATGGCCTCCACGCCCACGTCGTGGCTCTCCACGATGATGTTGCCCAGGCGCTCGCCCAGCACCGCCTCGACAGCGGTCTCCAGCTCGGGAGGGGGCTGCACGATGTCGGCCACCACCGCGCGAATGCCGGAGATCTCCCCCTGCCCTTCTCGCTCGCGCCGGTTCTGCATGATGGCGCGCACGCCCTTCTGAAAGCTCTCGTAGCGATCCTGGATCTCGCTGAGGGAAGCCAGGCGCGAACGGCGCCGATGCGCTTCCTCGCGCAGAGTCTCCAGCTCCATCTCGCCGCGCGAAACATCGCCGCGCAGCCCGGACAACCTGCCCTCCTGGTCCTTCTTGCGCGCCCCCAGATCGTCGCGGCGCGCGGCGATCTCGGCCAGGCTGCCCTTCAGGCTCTCGGCGTCGGTGGACAGCGTTGCCAGCCGCTCGCTGGCGGTCTCGTCCTCGACGGTGAAGGCCTCCAGCCGGCGCGACAGATCCTCACGGCGGGCCAGCGCCGCCCCCTGCTCCGATTCATTGCGCGCGATGCGCGCCCGCGCCTGAGCCACCTCCGCCACGCCGCTGTCCAGCAGCCGGCGCGTTTCCGCCAGTCCCGCGCGCAGCTCCTCGTGAGCGTTGTTCTTCTCCTGGTACTCAGCGCCGCTGGTCTCCGCCTCTTCGTCCAGGCGCGTGAGCTGCCCCTGCAGATCCTCTATGGCGGAGGCGCTGTCCGCCAGCCGCGCCGTGAGATCCTCGATCTCGCGCCGTCCAGCGGCGGCGCGCGCCGACAGAGCATCGGCCTCATCCTGCTGGTGCTCGGCCCGCTGCTGCCCCAACTGGGCCTTGTTGGACAGCGCGAACAGGTCGTCCTTTGCGGCGGCCAGCTCGTTCATCTCCTCGGTGACAGCCAGCCGCTCGATTTCCACGGCGGCCTCCTCGATCTCCAGCGATCGCACGGCGTCCTCGTGGGTCTGGCGAATCTCCTCGATCTGCGAAGCGACCGATTTCTCCTCGGCCATGTGCCCCAGGAACCTCTGCGCCGCCGACCACAGATCCAGGTCGCGCAGTTCGCCCTTGTAACGCTTGTACCGTTCGGCCTTGGCGGCCTGCAACCGCAGGGACCGCAGCCGCCCTTCGATCTCGCTGATGATGTCGGACACCCGCAGCAGATGCTGGCGTGTCGATTCCATGCGGCGTTCCGCCGCCTTCTTCTTCGACTTGTACTTGGTGATACCGGCGGCCTCATCGATCAGCCCACGCCGCTCCTCCGGACGCGAAGAAACGATGAAACCGATGCGGCCTTGCTCGATGATGGCGTAGGCCTTGGACCCGACACCGGTCCCCAGGAAGAATTCCACCACGTCGCGCAGGCGGCAGGGCACCCCGTTGAGCAGGTAGTCGCTTTGTCCGTCGCGAAATAGCCGCCGCGTCACCACGATCTCGGCGGGGCCCACCGCCCCCCAGGGGACGCCGTTGGCGGCCACATCTACCCCCAGGCTGGTGCCGTCGAAGGTCAGGGAGACCTCGGCGAAACCGGCCGGGCCGCGGCTCTCGGACCCCGCGAAAATCACGTCTTCCATGGCGCGTCCGCGCAGGTGCTTCGCGGATTGCTCTCCCATGACCCATCGAATGGCGTCCACCACGTTCGATTTTCCGCATCCGTTGGGGCCGACAATGGCGGTCACCGGGTCAAAAAACGAGATGGTCGTTTTTTCGACGAAGGACTTGAAACCGAAGATTTCGACGCGCTTGATCCTCATGGGTCCTCCGGCTCTCCAGATGAAGAGCACAACCAGAATCGATCAGGGTACTG
>JBDSME010000522.1:0-2888 GCA_039916065.1 Polyangia bacterium | reverse complement strand
GGGCGGGCGGGGGCGCGCAAACCGCCGCGCCGGAGGTCGATAGCCGGATCTTCCAGGTGACCGAAGCGACGGGGCGGGTGGAGGCGCAGCGGGACGGCAAATGGACGTTGGTCGTGTCCGGAGATGTTCTGACCCAGGACGATCTGGTTCGCACCGGGGTGGGCCGGGCCATCTTGCGGCGGGGGGCCACCGAGGTGGAGCTCCGTGATCGGGTGGAGATCAGGTTGGAAAATATCTCGCGCGCCGGGACCAGCCTGGATCTGAGGCGCGGGCGGGTGGTCGCGCACGTGGGCAGGTCCGGCGGCAGCGTGGCCATCACCGCGGCCCGTACCCGTACCGCCAACGAGGGGGATGCGCCGGCTCGTTTCGTGGTCACCGCCGATGAACGGGGCCGGGTGTCGGTGGCCACGACGGAGGGATTGGTGCGCTTCGAGGCCGCCGGGCGCGCGGTGAAGGTCGCCGCGGGAAGCTCCGCGCGCGCCGCACCGGGGCAGCAACCCAGCGACCCGGAGAAGATATCGGAGGACATCTTTCTGAGCGTCGCCTGGCCGACGGGAGAACGACGGGAGGAAAAAGTCCCCGTCTCTGGTCAGACTGACCCCGGGGCGACGGTGCATGTGAACGGCAAGCAGACGGAGGTAGACAGCACCGGCCATTTCGTGGCGGCGGTGCCGGTGCGGGTCGGTGCCAACCCCATAGAAGTGGAGGCCGAGGATATCTCCGGACGGATCAAGCGCGATCGAGCCGAGGTGCGTAAGATTTCCACCAAGCCGCCCGAGCTGGCACCAGTAAAGACGGAGCTGTGGCACAAATGAAGCGCACGGATTCGATGCCGCCTCCCGGGGCACCACCGCCCGCGGTGGACGAAGGGGTCGCCAACGAGGCTGCCGCTGCTGACGATGATGATGGCGCGCCCGCTGGGCAGCGGCTGAGGGTGTTGCAGGATGACGACCGGCGCCTGGGCGACATGCTGGCAGCGGCGGGACGACTGGCGGAATTCGGACGACTGGCGGCCAAGCAGATTCACGAGCTGCGGCAGCCGCTCTTCGCCATCAAGGGACTGGCACAGCTGCTGCTGGACCGCGAGGCCGTCGACGTCGGTGAGGTGCGCGATTTCGCCCGCCACATCGTTGAACAGTCCGAGCGTCTGACCCAACTGGTGGGTGATCTGCGCCAGCTGTCCCTGCCGGCGCCGCAGACCAGCCAGCGCGTGAGCGAGGTTGCGCCGGTGTTGCTGCGCGTGGCGTCGCTGCTGGACTGGCGGGTTCGCAAGGGCGTCACCTTGCGCACGGAGCTCGCGGCGGACCTTCCGCCCGTGGGCGTGGCCCCCCACGAACTGGAGCAGGTTCTCATCAACCTGCTCTCGAACGCGCTTGACGCCGTGGCGGGCAACCCCCACCCCATCATCCAGGTTCGGGTGGCTCGGGTGGCGCGGGTGGCTCGGGTGCGGGCAGGGGAGCCGTCGTCCTCCCAGACCGCAGCGCAACCATCCAGCGCGCAATCATCCCCCGCAATGGATGGCCAGGGCGCCGCCATCGAGCTTTGCGTGGCGGACAACGGGCATGGGATCCCGAGAACGGCCCGCGCCCGACTCTTTGACAATTTTTTTACCACCAAGGGGGAGGAGGCGGGGACAGGTCTCGGCCTGGCGGTGAGCCGAGAGATCGCCCGCGGCGCGGGTGGTGAGCTGGTGCTGCTGGACAGTCCCGGGACCTGGACGGAGACGGCGGTAACGGCGTTTCGGCTGACCTTGCCAGCGGCTGAGCAGCGGACGCGGCGGTGAAGCCCTCGAGCAGCGCGCTCGCCCTGGCGGCGTTCGCCTTGATCACGGCCGGCGGCGGAATCTTCGCCCCCGCGGCGGCGGATGGCGGGCACCCGGCAGGCGCACCGTCCCCGGCCGAGACGACGGCCACCACCGCCACGACCATCACGATCACCGTCACGGCCAGCGAGCCCACGCTGACCCTGGGCATCGACACCGCCACCACGCTTCTGGTCACTGTGGAGGGCCCGCTGGCGGCGGCGGCCGTTCCCGCCCGCACGCAGGTCACAGTGGGCACCATCGGTCCGCTGGTCCCAAACGGCGCTCCCGGAAGGTTCACCGTGGAATATCGGGTGCCCACGGACCGCATTCCCCAGTCGGCAATCGTCTCCGTGGAGGTGGCTCTGCCCGATGACAGACGCGTGCACGCCACGAAGCGGCTGCTGTTGCCGGCGGCCACCAGCTTTCCCCTGCGCACCAGCCCCAACGCGATGGTCTCCATGGAGATCGCTGGTCGGCTGTTCGGCCCCCAGCAGGCTGATAGTGATGGAAATGTCAGTCTGGCCATTGTGGTGCCCCCATCTGTTGCCTCGGGCCGCGCGCGCGCCGTGAACAAATTCGGAATGGCCAGCGAGACCGACGTTGACCTGCAGCCGCGGGACTATCCACGGGTGTTGCTGATCGCGCCGCTCAGCGGGCGGGCGGGCGATACCGTCGAGGTGGAGGTCTGGGCGGTGCAGCCTTCCGGCGATCCCGCGCCGCCCGAGGAGATCGACCTGCGTGCGTCTGCGGGCGGGGTCCGCAGGGTGGGCGGCGTGCCAGGCCTGGCACGGTTCGCCTTCACCTTGCCGGCCCAGGTACACCCGGGAGCCGGTCCCCGGGGAGATATCGGCCCGGGAGAGGTCAGGTTGGTGGCAGCCATGGACGACGGCACGTCGACGCGCACCGACTCCATGATGGTCCACGCCGGTCCCGCCAGCGTGGTGTCTGTTGCCTCAAATCCCGGGCGGTTGGTGGTGGCCTCCGGTTCGGTGGCCCATCTGTCGGTGGGGGCGCAAGACCGGTTTGGCAACTCCGTGCCGGTGGAGGGAATGACCATCACCGCCGACGGGCAACCACTGCCGGC
>JBDSME010000521.1:0-2759 GCA_039916065.1 Polyangia bacterium | reverse complement strand
GCGCAGCCAGCCGACCCGGCTTCATGATCATCAGGCGGGCATTGCTGGACGCCAGACTGGCCAGCTCCTCCGCCGTCTGCTCGGGATAGAGCACCTGCAGTCTCCGCAACTTGTCGATGGCGGCCAGCGCTCCCGTTATGGAGGACCCTTCTGACCGCACTGGAACCTCCACGATGGTGGCGAACGGCGTGCTGGCCAACAGCTTGGGCGCGAAGCTGGTCAGCGCCTGGTGAACCGCCTGATCGATGGCCTGCTGTAGGCCGACCGGTTGACCCTTGTCATCGACCTCGGGGGCGCGCGCGTAGGCCGTGGCGAAGGTCTCGATGCTTCCCAGAACATCGGGTGAATCGGCCCGCCTGACATCCAGGCGCACCACGTAATCGGCGTAACGGTGCACCCTGACAACGCCGCCCACCGAGGAACCCTCGGCGCGCTCGTTGCGCGCGGCGATCACCGAGAAGGTCAGGGTTTGTTGAGGATCCTCACCCAGGCTGCGGAGCCCGTCGGCAATCAGCTCGGGATCGGGGCTGGGCAGCTCGTCGCTCAAGATGGCGTGTCCGCCCGTCGCTTCTATCAGTGTGTCGCCGGTGCGCCGCGCTGTGCGGCGCTGCTCTCCCAAGCGGCCGAAGCTCAACCGCGGCGGCATGGCCAGGATGCCGGTGACATTCTGAATCAACGTGGCCGCGTCGCCACGCGTGTGGACGATGGCGCCACCGCATCCCGCCATTGCCAGGGTCAACGCCAGCGACACCACGGCCGCGAAGGTCGCGTCCCCTCCTGCGCCGCGGCCAGAATTCTCCAAAGCGCGAGTCATCCTAGTGTGCATCGACGGCGCCGACGAACACTTTAGAAAAACTAAGTAATGTAAAACACCTTAAAAGCGTTACAAAATCTCTACGCGCGGGGAGAATCTGTGATGCATTCGGGCCACGTCGGCGGGACAACCGTGCGAGTCAGAACGAAAGGGCCAGCCCGCCGAACAGTTCGCCCACAGTGTCGGTCACCGTCGTCATGGCTACGTAGGCTTGTCTGGCCGCCATCCTTCGACCGGTGATACGCACGCTGAGGCCACTGGCGGAATTCTGCGGCACCACAGGAAGATCGACGTGGAAGCCGAATACCGAGCCGAAGCGAGCGACGGCCCAATTCCCCGCGGCGGCGTTTTCACCCGCGGCGCCCACATTGACGGTCACGCTCTTCAAGACCCGACTCGACCACCGCGGATCGCCCCGGTAAATCGCCGAAAACGGACGAACCGCCAGCAGGACGTCCATGGCCAGTCGGTCTACCGGCGCGTCGGTCGGTGACAGCATCGTGAGCGAAGCGGCCCGCTGGTGGTAACGCCCGGAGGCCTGCGTGGAAAACAGGCGAAGTTCAAAACCGAGGAATTCCTCGCCCACCCCGAGCTGCACCTGAAAAGCCGGCACCGCGGCAGTCCGGGAATCAACCAAACCGGTGCTATCTAAAGATACGCCCATGCCCACGCCCATGCTGAAACGCGGCCGACGCGGCGGTTCCGGCGGCGGGGCGGACAGCTCGCCGTCCGGGACAGGTGATGCCGATGGTGGCGGTGAGAAATGGGCCACCGGCGGTGCGGCAGGGACGGCGGCGGCCGCCGGCCCGGTTGACACGGTGCGACCCAAAGGTTGTCCGACAGCCGGAGGCAGGCCGCCGTTGACACTCTGTGACTCAGCCGCCTGTGCGGACGCACCGCTTGAGAACACGAGCAGACAGGTTCCTGCGACCGCCAGCGCAGAGAGGAATGCAGCGGAGATTGCATTGACTTTGGCCGACCGGGACCGGGGCATCAAGCTCCGCTTTTAACACCCCCGGCAACCTTGGGCGCGGGATATGCTGGCAAGCCGGGAATCACTCGATCCACACTGGCCCTAGTGGCCCCCACTGGCGTCCGTCAGCCGACACTGCGGAGTCGGCGGTTTGTCCCCGGCCGCCGAACGTTGCCGCGAAGGAGTATGCCTTGGCCGATACATCGATCTGCACCCACTGTCAGCGATCACATCCCGCGGACACCGCCTATTGCCCGAACACCGGCAGGGCGATGTCGTCCGTCATTGGCGCAGGCGCGAACGCGGGCGCAGACGCGAACGCGGGCGCGGCACCCCCCACGGTCGTGACTGGCGCTGGCGTGACTGGCCTGGATAGCACAGCGGAGCAGGGGGTCTTCGATCTGTTACAGCGGGCGTTCGAGCTTTACCGGAGGCACGCCAAGACCTTACTCACCGTGGCGGCGGTGGTCTTCGTGCCGGGGGCTCTGGCGCATGCCTGTGCGCGCGCCGTGATCCTTGCGCCCACCGTAACGGCGGCAGTGACGGTGGATCCCATCACGCATGTTCCCGCCGGCGCCACGTCGATTGTGGCTGGGTTCACCGTGATGCTCCTGGGACTGCTGGCCGCAGCGGTGACCGGACTGTTCTTGCACGGAATCATTATCCCGCTGGTGCACGGGGCCCTGGCGCTCACCGCGGCCGACCGCCTCGCCGGCGGACAGGCCGGCTGGCGTGAGGTCTGGGGGTGGTTGTTCCGGCGGCTGGGGACTGTTCTGGGGGCCATCATTCCCGCCGCGTTGCTGATCGGCGTGGGTTTTTTCTTCCTGGTGATCCCTGGCTTGATACTGGCGTTCTTCTTCACCTTCGTCCCTTCGGTGGCGCTGTTCGAAGGGATTGGCGGCACGGCGGCGCTGCGGCGGAGCTACCAGCTTGTGCGCTCCGATTGGCTGCGCATGTTGCTGATGTTGATCG
>JBDSME010000520.1:0-8745 GCA_039916065.1 Polyangia bacterium | reverse complement strand
GAAAAGCATCGGGCAGGAAGTTGGCCATGATGCTGATGAGCTGACCCACCTTGATGAAGAGGCCGCGCAGCTTCACGATCGCCGCCTCCACGCGCAGAGCGTTGCGGCGGTGCTTCTCCTCCGTCAGCCGCGCGATGGCCGCTTCGCTGCGAAAGCGGCGGGCGATCGCCAGCCCCAGATACGACAGCCCAATGCGGGTGACGACCAGATAGACGACGAGGAGACGGGACCGGCGCAGCACGATGGTCGAACACTATCGCAAGCAGGCGCAGCTTCCCACGGCAGCGCGCGGCACCTTTGCGCTGGACGGCACCGGAGCCGTGGCGTACACCCGTGACTCAAGGAGGACGCATGCTCTCCCTTCGTCTCGCGGTATCGACAGGTCTGGCATCTTTATTGGCAATCACCTCTTGTGGCGCGGACGCTCCGCCACCGGCGGCACGTTCGGCAAGCGCGGCGCGCTCTTCAGCGCCGCGCGGTGCTCGCACCGCGAGCGGCGGCGGCGGCAGCAGCAGCGCGGCGCTGGGTGATTCCGCGCTGGAGCCGGCGGCGGTCCAGGCCAGCGACGACGCGGACTGGGAGCGGGCGGAGGCTCTGTATCGCGAGCTGGTCCGCCGGCAGCCGCGCAGCGCGACCGCCAAGCACGGCTGGGGCGTGGCCCTGATGCACCAGCAAAAGAGCGATCAGGGGATCGAGGCGCTGGAACAGAGCGTGCAACTGGCCGACAATGCGCAGGCGCGCCTGGACCTGGCGGCGGCCTTCGGGAGTGTGGGTCGCTATCCCTCGGCCCTACCCCATCTGCGCAAGGCGGTCGAGCTGGCGCCCCGTCAACCGGAGACCTGGACGGCGCTGGCGGATGCGCTGGTGAAGGTGGAGAAGCCGGATTCCGCGGCCGAGACCCTGCGCGATTCGCGGAAGGCCTGTACCACCTGCCCCAAGAACGACGCCTGGAACCAGGTCGCCGACGAGGTGGCGCGGGCGTCGGTCACGAAGGCCGAAGGACAGCTCACCAGCGGAGATCTGCCGGCGGCACGCAAGTCGGCCGAGGTGGCGATGAAGATGCGCCCCAACCTGCCGGAGGGGCAGCTGGTCGCAGGCAAGGTGGCCCGGGCAGAAGGCGACACGAAGGCGGCAGCGGACGCGTTTCGCAAGGTGGTCGAGCAGACGCCGGACGCGACCACCGAGCCTGGTGCGGGGGCTCGTCTGGAGTTGGCATCGTTGTTGATTGCGGATGGCAAAGGTCCCGAGGCGGTCAAACTCGCGGAGGAGGTGGTGGCGGCCCACCGCGATGACCCCAAGGCCCTGGACGCGCTGGGGCGAGCCTGCGACGCCACCCGAAACGTCGACTGCGCGCGCAAGGTCTACGGCAAGCTGGCCAGGCTGCCGGCTGGCCAAGGCGACGCGAGCGTCAAACCCGCGGTGGAACACGCGCGGTTGCGCATGAAACAGCTGAAACCGCGGCGGAAGCGACGACGGTAATGTCGCCATCCGGATGCCGTCTCGCCAAAGTACCGGAGGGGCGCTAGCTTTCTTCCATGGCGGACGAACCCCTCAAGCCTGGCGTTCCCGGTAGTGTCGCGGGTGCAGCGACGGTCACGCCCGTCTCGGATCCGCTGCCGTCATCGTCATCGGAAAGCGGCGCGCCGACTCCCGGACCAGAAGACGAGCGCGGCGGTGGCGAGCGGATCGACCGGGGCATCAGCGATTTCGTGCGACGCGCTGTTTCGGCGGGCGTGGGGGCCGCGTCTCGCTCCAAGGACGACATCGTGCGCGTGGCCGCGACAGAGATGCGCGGCTGGTTGGAGCATCTGAACCTGAACGAAGAGATCGCCAAGGCCCTATCGAAGATGGTGATCGAAGTGAAGACCGAGATCCGCTTCAAAGCGTCCGAGGATGGCAAGCTGGTCCCCGAGGCCACCAACGACGTTTCGGTGAAGAACCCCCGTTAAAGGGGCTGCTGGTAGCTTGGCGACGGACTTCTCACGTCGCCCACGAAAGTGGAAGAGGTCGACGGCCGTCAGGCCGGAGGGTGAGCGGACGGCGCTGCGATCAGGCCTGCCCCCTCACCTTTATCCTCTCCCGCTTCCGCGGGCGAGGACAAACAGCTTCGTTACGGTGGAGGTTGGTTTCGCGACCCAAGCCGGACCCGACCAGTCTTGGATCAGAATGACCCGGTGCGAACAGCTCGGGCGGCTGCACCGACGAAGCCGCTATCTCACCTCGCCCACGAAAGTGGAAGAGGTCGACGGCCGTCAGGCCGGAGGGTGAGCGGACGGCGCTGCCATCAGGCCTGCCCCCTCACCTTTATCCTCTCCCGCTTCCGCGGGCGAGGACAAACAGCTTCGTTACGGTGGAGGTTGGTTTCGCGACCCAAGCCGGACGCGACCAATCTTGGATCAGAATACCCGGTGCGAACAGCTCGGGCGGCTGCACCGACGAAGCCGCTATCTCACCTCGCCCACGAATGTGGGAGAGGTCGACGGCCGTCAGGCCGGAGGGTGAGGGGACGGCGCTGCCATCAGGCCTGCCCCCTCACCTTTATCCTCTCCCGCTTCCGCGGACGAGAACAAACAGCTTCGGTGTGGCGGACGTCGGCTTGACCAACGGGTCCTCTGCAACGGATCGCGACTACTGTCGCGATCTGCAGGCAACGCGTTCCCCGTGCACCGACGAACCCGCTATTTCACGGCCTGCAGGGGTTTGCCAGTGCGGACGGTGTCCGCGTAGCAGACGGTGCGGTTCCTGCCTCCGTGCTTGGCGGCGTAGAGTGACTGATCGGCGCGCGCGATGATGTCGGCCTTCGCGGTGGCGTCGTCGGGGAAACAGGCCACCCCCAAAGAGATCGTGGCGCCGAAGGCGGCCTTGCTCTGCTGGCCGGTGGGGAAGCTCTGCTGTTCGATCTCCGCTCGGATGCGCTCCGCTAGGTTGCGGGCGCCGGCCCGGTCGGTTGATTCCAGGACGATGGCGAATTCTTCGCCACCGTAGCGGGCCACGATGTCGATCTTGCGGGCACTGGCCCCCAGTATGGCCGCCACCCGGCGCAGCACCTCGTCGCCGGTGGGGTGGCCATAGCTGTCATTGATCTTCTTGAAATGGTCGATGTCGGTGAGAATCATCGACACAGGGAAATGGTGGCGCTCGGCCCGGCCCAGCATCGCCGCGAACCGCTCCTGGAAGGTGCGGTGGTTGACCAACCCCGTAAGACCGTCGGTGGTCGCCTGCTCTTCCACGATCTGATACATGCGCGCGTTCTGCATGGAGATCGCCACCTGGTTGGCGATCACGCCCAGCATCTCCCGGCGGTCACCAGGGAAGGCTCCCGGCCGCTTTGCGGCGACGGAGAAGGTGCCGATGACCTCATCCTTCACCAGCAGGGGCAGCACCAACAACGAATCGCCCTTGATGCGCATGGGCGCCGAAAACACCGGTACATCGCGCTCGCGCCACTCCCCACCGGCCGGCAAGGCCAGCTTGTTCTTCACCACCATGGCCACGATGGACGAGGGATCGCGGTGGGTGGTCCCCGCCAGGCTGTCGGACCACTCGCCCACGGCGCGGCGAATGGTGTGGATCCCCCGCACCATGTCGTAGGTGGCGATGGCGGCAAAGTCGAAGTCGCACACGCCCCGCGCGCCGGCGATCGCGGCATCGTAGACCTGGTCCAGGGTCAGGGCACGGTTCAATTCGGAGGATGCACGGTAGAACCGCTCGTGTTCGTGCTTGCTGCGCTCCACGGCGTGAAACACCCGCTCGGACTGCACCACCCGGACCACCTGGCGCGCGGCGCTGGTCAGGGTCTCGGCGTCGGCGGCGGTGAAGGGACGACCGTTGCAACGGTCCGCGACCAGCACCCCGCGCGGGGTCAATCCCTCGGAGACGGGCACGCCGATGAACCCGGTCACCTCGGTGGGCACGGCGTAGTAGGGCAGCAGCGAGGGCCGCGGCGACTCCAGGATCACCGGGCGGCGATCCTTCAGAATGGCGCCCATCACCCCGCTGGGGGCGGCGATGGGCTTCTCGGAGATCTCCTCGGCGTCCGTGCACAGCTCCTTGACCTTCAGGCGGTCGCCAGTCTCGTCCAGCCACAGCACCGCGACCGTGTGCAGTTCCAGCACGCGCTTCAACAAGTCCAGGGTGTCGAAGAGCTGCTGGTGGATGGTCTCCACCGAGCCCTGCGAGATCTTCCGCTCCTCCTCGGCGCGCGAACGGACGCTCTTGTCAGGGGACAACGCAGTCGCGATGAGACGGAACTCCCGCGCCTCCTCGCGCATGGAGGCCACTTCCTCTTCCAGGTGACGCCGGTGCTCGCGGCGCTGACGCGCCACCTCGGCGTGCAGGAACACCACGTTCAACATCCCGAAGATGATGATGAAGCCCGCGTGCTCGGGAAACGCAGCGGAAGATTCTGGTGGTGCCGCCGGTGAAAAACAGATGATGGCTTCGAAGCCGATGGCCGCGGCGCCGAGGGGGAGTCCCACCGCCAGGCGATGGAAGGTCACCAGAAAGCTGACCACCGCGTACACCAGCGGATACACCGGCGAGGCCACGCCACCTGAGATGGCGAGCACCACATACACCGCTGTCAGCAACAGTAAAGCCAACTCGGCGTCGGAAAAGGCTTCGCGCCGCGGGGTGCGGCGCCGCTCGTTGGTCCGCACGCGCGCCGCGATCTTTCCCGCCAGCACGGCCGTCAACACCGCCGCCGCCGCCGCGCGCCCGTAGCCGGCGCCTGGCAACCGCAGATCGGGGAACCACCCGCGCCACAGCAGCACCATGAACGCCGCCGCCACGGCGAAACCCAGCCCTTCCCGCACCAGACGACGCAGCTCGAACACGGTGCGAACGCGCACCCGCGCCAGGCGCCTCATTGTCGTCCTCGACCAGGGGGCTTTTCCGACCCCGTGGCCGACCCTGCCGGCGAGAGCGCCGGGCGCGACAGGTCCACGATCACCTCGCCCGGACGCACCCAGCCCAGCTCCGCGCGCGCCACCCGTTCGATGGCTTCTGGATCCGTGCGCAGAGCCTCCGCCTCGCGCGCCAGCCGTTCGTTGTCCCCCCGCAGGTCCGCGTTCCGCGCCCGCACGACCGCCAAGTCTCGCCGCAACTGCAGGGTACGCGCCAGACCGGACCGCGCGTACACGTGATAAGGCACGTAGCCCAGCACGAAGATGACCAACGTCGCCGCGGCTACCCGGCTAGCCCATGTCTTGGTGCCACGGCGCATCGAAGCAATCTCGATCTGGAGTATTGGGGCCCCCGCCCCAACGAGCAATTTTTCAGGTCATTGGTCGGTTTACGGGGATAGGCTTCGGGCGGCGGCAGCAGGCGGAACGACGGTGTCGAGCGGCGCCGGACATAGGTCCCGCAAGCGGCATCCGGCGCAGGCCGCCCCGCGCCAGATGTGATCGAACATGGCCTGAACCTCGTCCAGCAGCAGCGTGTCGCCGGTGGCGAACCCCACCTCGAAATTGCGGCGGCCGGTCCCCTTGGCCCCCAGGCCGGCTCCCGTCCAGTTGGCACTCCCCAGGTAGAGGAACGCACCGTCAACCACCACCGACTTGAAGTGCACCCGCGGGCACGACCGCAGCTGCAGCCCCCCCTTGAACAGGCGCGGGTGGCGGTCGAATTCCTCACGAAAGGCCCGCGAGGGAGGGGTGGCGTGCAGGATGCGCAGCTCCACCTTGTTGCTGGCAAGCTGATCGAACACTTTCAGCACCGACTGGTAGCTGCGCCGTGCCGAGGTGCGCGCGCGCCCGGGGACCGCCTTCCCATCCTCGACCATCAGCTCCTTGAGATTGGCGGTGGAGATCCAGACGCTGTGGCGCGCCTCCATCACCGCGCGCACCACGGTGTCATAGTGCCCCCGCCCGGAGAGCAGCCGCAGGCGAACGGCCCGTTCCGATCGGGTGAAGTCCAGGTCCATTGGGGCGATCTTGCTCTTTGGGGACGGACCCGCCAGTTTCGAGGAACATTCACTTCGGGGGTAACCGACTGCCCGTCAGGCGGTCGACAGCGGGTCATCCCCTCGCCCTCGCCCTCCCCCTCCCCCTCCCCCGCCGGGGGCATCGAGGAACGCCGTGATCTCCGCCGCGACCGCAGACAAGGGGGCCCGCGGTCGGGTGTCCACTGGGTCCACGTCGGTTAGCTCTTTTTTCCCCGCCGCGCCCAGATCCTCCAGCCGGCGCGCCGTGGGGAGCACGCGCGTCTCGAAGCATCCGGCCACGCCGTTGAACGCGTCCACGGTCCGTCCCAGCGCCGCTCCCATGCGCGCCAGGTGCTCGGCTAGTGTGGAGATGCGTTCATGCAGGTCGCGCCCACAGCGGCTGATCTCCTCTGCCCCCGCCGCCAGGCGATCCTGCTTCCAGCCGACGTGAACGGCTTGCAGCACTGCGATCAGGGTCATCGGGGTGGCGATGAGGACGCGATGAGCGACCGCCTCTTCCAGCAGGCCCGGAAGGTGCTCCAGCGCGGCCGCATAAAAGGCGTCGCCCGGCAGGAACATCACCACCAGTTCCGGCGAGCCCGCGATCTCATCCCAGTAGTGCTTCCCGCCCAGCTTCACCACATGCGCCCGCACCTGCTCGGCGTGGTGCTTCAGATGCGCTCGCCGCTCCTCGTCGGACCCGGCGTGCTGCGCCGCCAGGAATGCGGCCAGCGGGGCCTTGGCGTCGACCACCACGCGCTTGTCGCCCGGTAGACGTACGATCACGTCCGGCCGCAGCCGCCCACCGTCGCCACCGCGCACGGTTTCCTGCTCGGTAAAATCACAGTGCTCCATCATCCCGGCCAGCTCCATCACGCGCCGGAGCTGGATCTCCCCCCATCGGCCGCGCACCGCCGGCGCGCGCAAGGCGTTCACCAGGTTGTCGGTGCCGGACTGCAGCTGGCGCTGCCCCTCCGACAAAGCGCGCACCTGCTCGGTCAGCTTCACGTACGCCTCTCCCCGCGCGCGCTCGAGGGCGTGCACCTGCAGGTCGAACTTTTCCAGCGACTGCCGCACCGGCGTGACCAGCGCGGCGATGGCCTGCGCGCGCGCCGCGAGATCTTCGGTGCCCTCACGACGGGCAACGGCCAGCTTCTCTGTTGCCAGTTGCAAGAACCCTTCGTTGTTCTTGTGCAAGGTCTCCGCCGCCAGCGCCTGAAAGGTGGCGGTCAGTTGTCCCTTGGCGTCCTCCAGCAACCGCCATTGCTCCTCCACGGCACGCTCCATCTCGGCGACGCGCGCGCCGCCGGCGGCCCTCTCGGCTTCCAGTCGCCGCAACTCGGCGTCACTCTCGGTGATCCGCCGCTGCAGGGCGACGACCTGCCCGCGGAGCTCGTTGGTGGTCGCGCCAGCGGCCAGCGCCCGCCCCTCGGCCTCACCCAGCGTCCATTGTGCCGCCGCGCGGGTTCGGGCCGCCGCCAGCGTCCAGCACATCACCGCGGCGATCGCGCTGGCCGCCGCTCCGCCGAGCAGAGCAGCCACCACGCTGAGTCCGTTCGCTCCCTCCATGGCGCCACCAGCCTATCCACTTGTTCAGTTGCGCACAAGAATTGTCCGGTATTTCAACGCTCCCGGCGACAGCCGCGCGGTGTCATTTTTTCAAATTGAAGTGAACAAAATCTCCGCTGCCGCTTGCTGGCCCCCCCCACATATCCTATGACTCGTCATCGACGATGTCCGACGCTGCCATCACACGACGGAAGGCTGACCATATTGCGATTGCGGCGTCCGGCGAGGCGGATTTCCATCGCCCCACGTTGCTGGACGACGTTCATCTCATTCACTGCGCGCTGCCCGAGCGCGCGCTGGCCGACGTTGATCTGTCGACGCACTTTCTTGGTCGTAGTTTCCGGGCCCCCTTGATGGTGACGGGAATGACCGGCGGGACACCGGAAGCCGGAGAGCTGAATCGCGCCCTCGCAGCCGCGGCCGAGACGGCGGGCATCCCCTTCGGACTGGGCAGCCAGCGCGCCATGGTGGAGCACCCCGAACTGGCCTCCACTTATGATGTCCGCGCGAGCGCACCTGACGTGTTTCTTTGTGCCAATTTTGGCGTCATTCAGCTCGCGCAGATGTCCTTCGGCGCCGTGCGCGAGGCGGTTAAACGCGTGGGTGCCGATGCGGTTTGCGTTCACCTGAACGCCGCGCAAGAGCTGGCCCAGCCCGGGGGCGATCGCGACTTTTCCGGCGGCCTGGAGGCGATCCGCGCGCTGCACGGTGAGCTGGGACTGCCCATCCTGGTGAAGGAGACCGGGTGCGGGGTATCGCCCGCGGTGGGCCGCGCGCTGGCTGCGGCGGGCGTGCGCGCGATCGACGTGTCGGGCGGCGGAGGAACCTCGTGGCCGGCGGTGGAGTCTCGGCGTGCCCACGGTGACGAAGCGGAGCTCGGCCGCGATCTGTGGGATTGGGGAATTCCCACGGCGCCAGCGGTGGCCTGGCTGGCGGCGGCGGAGCCGCGCCTGGAGATCGTCGCCTCGGGAGGGATTCGCAACGGACTGGATGCCGCACGCGCCCTGGCGCTGGGGGCACGGATGGCGGGCGTGGCGCAGCTGGCGATGCGCGCCGTGCGCGAGGGCGGACGCGAAGGCGCCCTGAGCTACTTGTCCCGGGTGATCGACGGGATCCGAGCCGCCACCTTGCTGGCCGGCGTGGCGACCAGCGCCGATCTGGCCCGTGCGCCCCGCGTGATCACGGGAGAGCTGCGCGACTGGCTCGCGCAGAGGCCGGCATGACGCGGCCCGGATCGCCGGCGCCCGACGCGC
>JBDSME010000519.1:0-3531 GCA_039916065.1 Polyangia bacterium | reverse complement strand
CGCGGGGTGATGCGCTGAAGACGCCGGAAGATGGCGTTGATGCGCGCCACCAGCTCGCCGATCGAAAAGGGCTTGGTGACGTAGTCGTCCGCGCCGACCTCCAGACCGCGGATCTTGTCATTCTCCTGCGAACGCGCCGTCAACATGATGATGGGCAGGACCGGATTCGTGCCGCGAATCTCCTCGCAAACCGAGAACCCGTTCATGTCCGGCAGCATCAGGTCCAGCAACACCAGGTCGGGTCCACGCTCCCGCGCCAGGATGATTCCTTCGCGCCCCAAACCCGCCGACAAGATCTCGAATCCCTCGAATTCCAGGGCGTCGCGCAGGCCACGCACCAGATCAGGCTCGTCCTCGATGATCAGAACCCGGCGCCGTCCCCCGCCCGGACCCGGCCCGCCGCCCGGCGCTGTCACGGTTTCACCCGCCCCAGCGCCGCGCCACCGTCCGGGCTCTCGGCGATGACCTCCCGTGACGCTGCCATCACCGGCGCCGCTGGCAGCACCACCATGAAGGTCGCCCCCTGCCCCACCACGCTGGTGACGGACAGCCGCCCCCCGTGAGCCTCCACGATGTGCTTCACCAGGGCCAGCCCGATGCCGCTGCCACGCACGTTGCGATCGCGCGCCATTCGCGCGCGGTAGAAGCGCTCGAAAATCCGCGGCTGCTCGTCCGCGGGGATGCCCGGACCGTGGTCGCGCACGGACAACATCACCCCGCCGGGCGTGCGGCCCAGGGCTACATCCACGTCTTTGCCCTCGGCCGCGTATTTGACGGCGTTGTCGATCAAGTTCAGCAGCACCAGGGTCATGGCGTTTTCATCCATCCGCACCGGAGGCAGCCCCACCTCCATCGTGGTTTGCAAGCGCATCTTCTCCTTCTCCACGCGGTAACGGCAGACATCCAGGGCACGCTCCACCACCTCATCCAGCCGCCCCTCGGCAAAGTCGTAGCTGGCCTTGCCTCGCTCGATGCGCGCGAAGTCCAGCACGTTGTCGATCAGGTGCGATAGCCGTTCTGCCTCACGGGTGATGATCTCCGCGTACTCGCGCGACGTCGATTCGCCCTTGTGCTTGCCGGTAGCCAGCAGCTCGCCGAACATCCGGATCAACGACAGCGGCGTCTTCAGCTCATGAGAGACGTTGGCGATGAAGTCGCTCTTCATGCGCGAGGTGCGCCGTTCGGCGGTCACCGTCAACCAGACCACCGCCAGCCCCACCGCGATGATCAAGGTGGACACCGGAATCAGCAGCACCCCCAGCAGGCGCTCGGTCTCCGCCTGCGCCTGTAATTCCTCGACGTTCTTGGGCAGCATCTGCACCCGCCACGCGTACAACGTCTTGCCGAAGGATGATTCGTGCAAGAACCGCTGATCTCGCTCCCGAACCGGTTGGCCGAAGATGGGGCGCGCCACCTCGTCCAGGATCGCCACCTTGCGATCTCCCCCCAGGGCGCGCACCTCTTCAGGCAGCCAGCTTCGCGCGATCAGCGTCAGATTCATCTTGGCGGCCACGAAATAGTCCTCCCCCGCCTCCGACTGCTTTGCCGCATAGGCGATGAGGACGGATTTCCCTTCGAAGAGCTGATGGAGGTGGCGAAAATTTCCAGCCTGCGCCACGGTCCAGGGTTGAAGTGACTTCCAGTCCAGTCCACGCACGTAGTTCTGCCAGCGGTCCAGATCGCGGGTCCGCCGCCGCGAATCCCCTCCCGGATAGACCGAGCGGATGTGCAGCTCGCGATCCAGCACCACCACCGACTCCACGGCGTCCGGCAAGGTCAGCTCCGCCGGGGGGCCCTGCAGCTTGTCGTCCCACTCCACCTGCTTGAACAGGTCGAAGTCGGCGGTGTCAATTCGCTGCTGGATGCTGCCCGCCAGAGCCTGAGCGAGTTGCCGATTTCCCTCCATCAGGGAAACCTTGCTGCGCTCCGAGGTGGTCTTGGCGTATCGATAGCCGTAATAGGAAAGCGCCAGGCTGGCGCCAATGATGGCCGGAAAGACCAGCGCCAGGATCAGCGAGATACGTGCGCCTTGTCGCGGCATTACCGCAGAACGTTGGCCCAGATTTCAAATTCGGCAAACGTCAACCGGGACAGATCAACGTGCCTCATCAGCTCCTCGGGTCGTTTCCATTCGTCGGTCTCTCGTTCCTACAACTTCGCCGGCTCGTCATCGGGCCGCGGCGGCGGCGCCGCCGGGGCGTGTTTGGGGCGTACCGGCCTCTTCGGTCTTGGGGGCGGGGTCTTCGTCGGAGGACGCGTCCCGGGCGCCGCCGCGGCGGGGCCCGATGACACCCCAGCCGCTGCCGCCTCGAGCGCGACCAGCTCGGTCCGATCTTTGTCCAGGGGAAAAGTCCGCGTCACCGGCGTGAACCCCGCTTTTTCCAGACGCAGCGTTGTCGACCGCTCCGACGCTGAACGCGTCACCACGGCCGGCGTGGTACCGAGAGCTTGCCCCGAGTCGACGTCGACGATCTGGGCGCCCGGCGGCCGGGAATCGATGGTGAGACGGACCAGGGCCGGGGTCGCTTCCGGTGGCGGCCCAGCTGCCGCGGCCCCCGCAGTCCCAGCGGCGGGCCCAGACGGCTGTCCCGGCGCCGGATCGACACGACGCAAGCCAGCGACCACGGCCGCCCCCAGGCCCACCACCGCGATGGCCCCGAACAGCAAACGGCGCCGCCCGGAGGAACGGATCACCGGCGCCGTAACTGAGTAGCGTTCCCCCGTCCCCGTGGACAGCGTGGTGGCTCCCGCAAACGCACGCGCACCCCTCCCCGCCGGCGCCGGGGAGCCGGCCGGCACGGTGGCCCCGATGTCGGGCGACGAGGTCCCCCGGATCACGATCGCGCGCCCGGCCGCCGCCCGCAGCTCGAGCTGTAGCTCGGCGGCCGATCGCTGCCGCGCCTCCGGCGACTTTTCAAGGGCCTTGGCGACCGCGTCGGACAGCCCCTGGGGGATGGTTGGATCGAGCTGTCGCAACGGCAGGGGCCGCGTATTGAGGTGCATGTTCACCAGCTCGCCGAACCCTTCCGACAGGAACGGCGGCGCGCCGGCCAGCATTTCGTAGATGATGATCCCCAACGCGTAAATGTCGCTGCGTGCGTCGACGGTCTTGGTGCCGAGGCACTGCTCCGGGGACATGTAGACGGGTGTCCCCATCAATGTCCCGGTGCGGGTCTGCATCCCGCCTCCCGTCGGATAGGCCTGTAACTTGGCGATCCCGAAATCCAGCACCTTGATCCGTTCGCGCGACGCGTCCGAGGGGTCGGCGACGATGAACAGGTTGTCAGGCTTCAGATCGCGATGGATGATCCCTTTTTCGTGAGCGGCCGCCAGCGCCGATGCCACTTGATAGGAGAATTCCATGGCGTCGGCCACCGGGAGGCGGCCCAGCCGCCGGATGCGGCCTGACAGCACCTCGCCTTCCAGCAACTCCATGACCAGATAGGGCGTGCCATCGTCGGTGGTGCCCGAGTCGAGGATCTCGATGATGTTGGGGTGACGGATGGCGTTGGCCGCCCGCGCCTCGTTCAG
>JBDSME010000518.1:0-5583 GCA_039916065.1 Polyangia bacterium | reverse complement strand
CGCTGTCCGTACTTCTTGCGCTCTTTGGCGCGCGCGTCGCGCGTCAGGTAGCCGGCCTTCTTCAGTGGGGGCCGAAAAGCCGGATCGATCTTGATCAACACCCGAGAGATCCCGTGGCGGATCGCCGCGGCCTGCCCCGAAAGGCCGCCGCCCATCACCGTGCAGAACACGTCGTAGGCGCCAGTGGTCTCGGTCAGCTCCAGAGCCTGCCGGAACACCATGCGCGACGTTTCGCGGCCGAAGTAGTCTTCCAGGGAGCGCCGGTTGATCTCCACCTTGCCGCTGCCAGGCTGCAACCAGACGCGCGCCACCGCTTCCTTGCGGCGGCCAGTGGCATAGACGGACTTCTGTGGATCAGGCATCGTGGGGGCTCCGATAAAATTCCAGTTCCGAAATTACTAGATGGAAAGGGGCGGACCGACCAGTTCAGGTTGTCGCCCTGCTCGAATCAGTCCAGCTTCAAGACCTGAGGCAACTGCGCCGCGTGAGGGTGGCTGGCGCCCGCGTAGACTTTCAGCTTCTTGTAGATGCGGCGACCGAGCGGGCCCTTGGGCAACATACCCCACACCGCGCGCTTCACCAGCTCACCGGGGTGACGCTTGTTCAGCTCCTCGGCGGTCTGGGTGCGCAGGCCGCCCGGGAACAGCGAGTGATCGCGGTAGAGCTTGGTCTGCCACTTGTCCTTGGTCAGCTTTACCTTCTCGGCGTTGACGACGACGACGAAGTCGCCGGCATCGGCGTGACGGGTGAAGGTCGGCCGATGCTTACCACGAAGGACGTCGGCGATCTTCGTGGCTGCGCGGCCCAACGTCATACCCTCGACGTCGGCGATGAACCAACCGTGGGCCAAGCCTGACTTACCCACCGTCTTGGCCTGGAACGTGGGGCGATTGTAGATTGCTGCTGTCGACGAGGAAGGCATGAAAGGCGGGATTTGTACTCGATGGGGGTAGGGTTGTCAACAGGAAGTGGGGCTCTGGACGGGGCGTTCAGTACACGCGTTTGGCGCGTGTGTGTCCGTCCCATTCGTTCGTCGTTACGGGGACTTGAGAGCACCGCGGGAATCCGCGGCACCGGCGCCTCCGGCACCTCGCAGGAAGGTTCCGATGGCGGCGCAGGCGCTTCGTACCCGGTCGTCCGTTTCTACCAGGGAAAAACGGACGAAGCCCTCGCCCCCAGGGCCGAACGCCACGCCCGGGGACACCGCCACCCGCGCCTGCTGCAGCAATGACGACGCAAAGGCGACCGCCCCCTGCGACCGGTAAGCCGCGGGGACCTCGGCCCACACGAACATCGATGCCTTGGGCATGCTGACCGGCCACCCGGCCTGGGTCAGGCCCTTCACCAGAAGTTCCGCCCGTTGGTGATACCGGTGCCGGTTCTGAGCCACGTCCTCTTCGCAGTCATTGAGGGCGGTGGCGGCTCCCAGCTGCGCCGGTCCGAAGATGCCGTAGTCGAGATATCCCTTGATGGTGGTCAAGTGGGCGATCAGCTCGGGGTTGCCGACGCAGAAGCCCACCCGCCAGCCGGGCATGGAATAGCTCTTCGAGACGGTGAAGAACTCGACCGCCACCTCGCGCGCCCCCGGGACCTCGAAGATGCTGCGCGTGGGGAACGCCGGATCGAACGCCAGATCTGCGTACGCCAGATCGGAGATCACCCACAGCTTCTCTCGCCGCGCCAGCGCCACCACCTTCTCGTAGTAGGACAGATCGACGGTGGCCGAGGTGGGATTGTGCGGGAAGTTCACGATCAGCCCCACCGGGGGACGCGGCGCCTCCGCCAGCGCTTTTTCCAGCGCCGCCAGGTGATCGATGTCGGGCCCGCAAGCCACCGGCAGCGGTTCGCCGCCCGCGATGATCACGCCGAAGCGATGAATGGGATAGCAGGGGTCGGGCGCCAGAACACAGTCACCTGGCGACACCAGCGCCAGCAGCAGGTGCGCGATCCCCTCCTTGGAGCCAATGGTGACGACCGCTTCCGTCTCGGGATCGAACGTCTGCCCGTAGCGTCGCTGGTACCAGTTGCAGATGGCCTGGCGGGTCTCGGGCAACCCCTTCGACGGCATATAGCGCTGGCTACCTGGCCGGCGGGCCTCGGTGATCAGCCGGTCCACTGCGGCGGTCGGGCTGGGTCCGTCGGGATTGCCCAGACCGAAATCGTAGACGTCGTGACCCTCGGCGCGCAGGCGCGACTTCAACTCGTCGACCTTGGCCAGGATGTACGGGGGAAGCGCCGCAAGACGTCCCGAACTGCGCATGTTTGTGGGACCGCGTGTGCTTCCTGCCATGTTGGGGGCGCCACATTAGTGGGTCCCGCGAACGCGCGCAACGGCGGGAAGCGGCTAACCAGCGAAAAGGACGGCGCTGACCGTCGGTCCGCAATCGGACACCGACGCGGAGGCGTAGGACTTCGAAAGTGTTGTTGCCAATGCCTGGCCTTGACTGAACCGATGTTCAGGTGCAAGCTCGTTGCACGCATGCGGCCGGTCCCCATCTCCAATCCGCCGAACCCCTGGTCCAGCACTGTCGTCGAGTACCTGGAAGGCGCGCCGGAGATGAAGATGGACGTTTATGAGGATCGCACGCGCACCATCCTGGCCAGGAACGACAGCCCGGATGTCGGGTTCGACTACAGCGTCAACCCTTACCGGGGATGCTTCCACGCGTGCGCTTACTGCTATGCCCGTCCCGGCCACGAGTATTTGAGCTTCGGCGCGGGCACCGACTTCGATCGAAAGATCGTGGTGAAGGTCAACGCGCCCGCCTTGTTGCGCCAGGCCTTTCGCAAGAAGAGCTGGCAGCACGACCTGGTGGTGTTCAGCGGCGTCACGGATTGCTATCAGCCCCTGGAGGCGTCCTATCGATTGACGCGCGGCTGTCTGGAGGTGTGCGCCGAGGAGAAGAATCCCGTCGCGGTTATCACCAAGGCGCCTCTGATCGAACGCGATATCGACGTCCTGCAGAGCATCGGTGCCGCCGCCTCGGTTCATGTGACCGTCAGCGTGCCATTGTGGGACCCGGAACGGGCCCGGGCGGTTGAACCGTACGTCGCCACCCCGCTGCGACGGATGCGCATCGTGCGTGCCATGGCCGACGCCGGCATCCCGGTCAGCGTCAACGTAGCTCCCATCATTCCGGGCCTGGGCGATGAAGAGATCCCCCGCATCCTCACCGCCGCGCGTGACGCGGGAGCGACCAGCGCCGGCTATGTCCTGCTGCGCTTGCCGGGTCCGGTGGCGGAGGTGTTCGAGAGCCGAATGCGCGCGGCGATGCCGCTCCGGGTAGAGCGCATCCTGCACCGGATCCGTGAGACCCGCGGGGGGAAGATGTACGACCCACGGTTCGGAGTGCGCGGTCAGGGCGAGGGGGAGTACGCGGCGATGATCCGCAACCTCTTCGTCTCCACGGCAACGCGCCTCGGCCTGCGGGTGGGGTGCTTGAGCACGGGCGAAACAAAACGAGGCCCGGCAGCTGCACAGCCAAAACAACTGACGTTCAACCTGCTTGCCCGATGAGCTGCCCGATTCGAGTTCAGTCGCTTCGCCGATTCGTTCTGGATGCCTTACCCGATCGCAAGTTTTCAGGCGACGGCAGCGCCGATCCAAGCACCGGGAGGTGCGGCTTTGCCGCGCCGGGCGGGGCCGGGTTGACGGCAAGCGGGTGGGCCCCCGTAAGATGCCAGGGCTAGCCCTCCCGCGAGCGGCGAAGCCGCTCAGCAGCAGGGCCGAAGCGGAGAACGGTGACACGCAACCCACCGTGAATGAAAGCGTGCGACGCCTGTAGCGGTAACCGGAAGGCGGAGGCCAGCCGCGCGTCCGGCACCACGATGGCGCTCCGCCATCCGCCGAAGCGCTGCCGCACCAGCTGGCCGATGTCGCGGTAAAGCCGCGGCAGTTCCTTGCGAGCTCCCAGACGTTCACCGTAAGGAGGGTTGGCGATGAACAGGCCGGTGCTCGCCGGCGCCTGCACGTCGACGAGTGCCCGTTCCGCCACGCCCAGCTGCTGGTCCACGCCGGCGCGCGCGGCGTTGTGACGGGTGGCGGACACGGCGGCGGGATCCCGATCGCTGGCGAAGACCGGCGCGGGCAGGTCCCGGCGGCAGGCCGCTTCCGCCTCGGCCCGAAACTCAGCCCACCGCTCCAGGGCTTGTCGGTCGCACAGGGGCCACCTCTCGAAGGCGAAGGAACGGCGCAGTCCCGGGGCGATGTTCAAGGCGGTCGTGCACGCCTCGATGGCGATGGTGCCGGCGCCGCACATCGGATCGACCAGCGCCTCGGCGGGATTCCACTCTGCCAGCGCCAGCAACGCCGCCGCCAGAGACTCGCGCAGCGGCGCCTCCCCACCTTCGGTTCGCCAGCCGCGGCGGTGTAGTCGTTCTCCAGAGCTGTCCACGCTGATGGTCCAGCTGTCGTCCACACCGCGCACCAGCACCAGCCCGCCGGAGGGAGCCGCCGCCGCGGGCTCTCCGGGCATAGCGGCCGGCGGCTTCTCCGGCGCCGCGCCCATCTCGTCGCCCATGGCGGCGCGGACCGCTTCCTCGATCGCGCCGGTGTGGTAAAGGCGGCAGTGCGACGCGCTGACGGTGATCTTCACCGGCGCCCCGGGGGGAAGGAAGGAGCTCCAGGGCAGACGCGCCAGGAGGTGGCGCATCTTTCCAAACTCGCGCGCGCGTATGGTCCCAAGACGCAGCAGCAGGCGGGTGGGGATTCGCAGGTGGAGATTGGCCCGCATCGCGGTCTCAAGAGAACCCCGCAGCTCCACCCCGCCCGCCACGGCGGACGCGCCACAGCCCGGCAGCAACCGGGAAGCCTCGCGGGCGGCGACCTCCTCGGTTCCGGGTGCGGCGACCGCGAACCAGTCCAGGGTTCGTGCCAGCGCTGCCGCCGCCGCGGCTTTTTTCTTCCTCGTCGCCGTGGGTGAGGGAGTCAGAGCTGGTCGTTTTTCCCCGGGCTGCGGGAGCTTTTCTGACCGGCCATCGAAGATGAGATGGGTGAGGATCTCGATGGTCCCCTCGCCGCCGGCCACTGGCGAGTCGGCGTGCGCGATCATCCGAAACCCCAGGCCCTCCGCCTTCTTGACGAAGCTCTCCAGCGCCTTTCGTCGTAGCGCGGGATCGCTGACATCGCCCTGGCGCACCAGGTGATCGGGTAGCTCGAACTGCGGCTTCACCAGCACCACCCCCTGCGCGCCCGGGCGGAGGCGGAAGGCAAGACCGCGCAGCATGTTGCGCGCCGCCACGAAGCTGACATCCACGGTGAAGAAGTCGAACGGGCCCGGCGCTTCCGACAACGACAGGTGCTTCCAGTCGGTGTTCTCCAGGTTGCGAACGCGCGGATCGCTGCGCAGCCGCTCGTGGAGCTGCCCGTGGCCGGCGTCGACGCACACCACCTCGGTCGCTCCGCTGTCCAGGAGAACCTGCGTGAATCCGCCCGTGGAGGCACCCACGTCGACGGCGTGTGCCCCCCGGATCAGCGGCGCAAGCTGGAAGTGTTCCAGCGCCGCCTCCAGCTTCAACCCGCCGCGGCCGACCAGCCGCTTGTCTTTGTCTTTCACCGCGGCGGCACCCTACCAGACAGCCCGC
>JBDSME010000517.1:0-5087 GCA_039916065.1 Polyangia bacterium | reverse complement strand
CGACAGTCAGAATCAGGTCAATCCCATGGATTGAAGATCGGGACGCGAGCCTGCTCGTAGTCGCTTTCATCGCGCGATACGACGGTCAATCCGTGATGTAAGGCAGTCGCGGCAACGATGAGGTCTGGCTGCGAGAAGGTGTGCCCGACCTTTCGGCCGTCCTCGACCAGAAGACGCCCCTTGTACATGATGTCCTTCTGTGACGGCGAGAACGCGCTGCGCGAACATTGGCCGCACCTTATGGGGTGAGCCAGTCGTTCAAGTCGGCGCGTCGGGTTATGCTGGAGACGGACTCGATGCCGAACCTGATTTCTGGAAAATAGATACAAGCCTGTCGGCCGCCGCGGTATCGTCGCTCTCCCCCGCTCGGGGGCCAGAGTGCTCCCGGCCCAAAATCCTAGCCACTCCTCTGCTTTGCCGATAGGAGCGATGCCATGAGCTTCATTCGCACAATTTTTCGAACGCCAACCGTTCAGTTGCTGCCGGCGTGCGCGCTGCTCGCCTGCACACCATTCGCGTGCACCTCTAGCAATGGGATGCCGGCCACAGGTTCCGGCGGGCACGGTTACGTGGCGGGCGCGGGCGGAACCACGGGCACAGGCGGCGCCGTGCGTAGCAGTGGAGGCGCATCAGGCGTGACGGCCAGCAGCGGAGGCGCATCAGGCGTGACGGCCAGCAGCGGAGGTGCATCAGGCACGACGGACGCAGGCGGTGCATCGGGCGGCTCGGAAGGTGGCACCGGCGGCCAGGCCGGCGTCGGTGGTGGTGCAGGTTCCGCCGCCAAGCCGGTCGACGGCGGCCCGGGGGTCGGGGCTGATGCCGGAGGGGCCGTCACAGTCTACGATCTGAAGAACGATTGGAGCGATACCCAGAATCCGAACGGCCCGTGGACCGTCATGATTGGGACGGCCATCGCCAAGAACCGGCCCAACTGGCTCGGCGAAACGGGACAGAACGCCTACGTGACGGCGGCAACCGGCGCCGGGCACATTCCTGTACTGGTCAAAGTCTCGGCCAGCAATTTCGAAGGCAACCTGGCGCAGAAGGGTGATCTCGTCGTGGTTGCGCAAGACGAGGCAGGGGGGGCGGGTCTTGGCCAAGCGCGAATCGTGTGGACCGCCCCCTCATCGGGGATCATCGACGTTGATGCCTCTTTCTGGCTCGCGCGAACTTCGCTGAAGCGGAAGGACGTCTACACCGTGACGATAGCGGGCGCGATGAAGGGAATGGGCGAAGTCCCGTCCACGATCACGCGCGATACCCCGGTGAAGTTTTCGCAGAAGGTGCTGCCGATCACGAAGGGCGATACGGTCGAGGTGCAGATCATCCGCGCGATGACGTGCGACGCTTGCACCTCCAGCCCGTGCGACGGCAAGAAGGGCGGCACCTGCGCCGAGTTCTGCGATTACCTGCTGAAGATCACGCACACATCTCAGTAGAACGAAGTTCAGCAGCGATCGTGGCTGACAATCTGGGAGGTCACGGATGTGGATCCTGGACGGGGCTTGCACGTCCGCGATCTACTCACGGGCGAGGATCGACAAGTGCACGAGGTGAAGGGATCGCGTCGTGCCGTCAGTGCCGCATCGGCGCGGCACCCGACGATGGCCCGCGCGCCGAACGGGCGACTTCGCGGCGAATGGCGCCGATCAGCAGTTCCAGATCGACGGGCTTGCAAAACACGCCGGACACGGGGTACGGAATGGAACGTTCGACGGAGTTGGCGGTAACCACCATGACCGGTAAATGTTGGACGAGGGCGTCCAGGGAGCGGCGGCGAAGAAACTCGTAACCATCCATCCCCGGCATCTTCAGGTCGA
This sequence comes from Polyangia bacterium, assembly GCA_039916065.1. Classification (GTDB taxonomy): domain Bacteria; phylum Myxococcota_A; class Polyangia; order Fen-1088; family Fen-1088; genus FEN-1088. Next base: position 3,267 of record JBDSME010000517.1, on the reverse strand, counting down.
GAAGGACCAGATCGGGCAGGCCGTTGCGCTGGAGGTCATGCAGAGCGGCGGCTCCGTCCACTGCGGTTCGCACGTCAAACCCTTCGAGGGCCAGGAAGTCGGACAACGCCTCGCGAATCTCCTGGTTGTCGTCGACGACCAGGATGACGGGAGCGTGCTGATCAGGTTGCATGAGCGGCGGCTAATAAGGCCTGGGGTTTGCAGGTAGCTTTCCGTGAGTTCGTATCGGGCCCTGTGTGGGCGAATAGCTTCTCCACGCACCGGTTCTATGTCTCGCCCTCCATGGGCGCGCGCCGCGCGTTCGTCAAGGTTTAAGCGCCACCGGCCAGCGCAGCACTCGCTCGCCCCACCTCGACCGCGCCCGGCGGTCGCGCTCATGGCGATCAGTCCATAGCGATATCGGGGCTATAGTCACGGCGTGCGGCTTCATGTCATCGACGGCACCTACGAGCTGTTTCGGGCGCACTATTCGCCGCGCCCCGACCACCGCGCCCCGGCGGGCTGGGACGCCAAGGCGACGGTGGGCCTGGTTTCGTCGCTGCTGGCCCTGTTGCACGACCCCTCCGAGGCGGTCACGCATCTGGCCGTGGCGTTCGATAATCCGATTCGTTCCTTTCGCAACGATCTGTTCGCCGGTTACAAGAGCGACGCCGGGGTGCCGCCAGAGCTGCGCGCGCAGTTCGACGCCGTCGAGGAGGCGGTGCGCGCCACCGGCGTGGTCGTCTGGTCCATGGACGAATACGAGGCTGACGACGCCCTGGCCACGGCAGCGCGTCGATATGCCGGCGAGACGGACCAGGTGCGCATCCTCACGCCGGACAAGGATCTGGCGCAGTGTCTGCGCGGCGATCGCGTGGTGCAGGTGGACCGCCGCCAGAAGAAGGTCACCGACGAAGCCGCCTTCCGCGCCACCCGCGGTTACGCTCCGGAAAGTGTCCCCGATTTTCTTGCGCTGGCGGGTGACACCGCGGATGGCATCCCGGGGCTCCCTGGCTTCGGGGACAAGAGCGCGGCGGCGCTGCTGGGCGCTTATGTGCACATCGAGAACATCCCGGATCACCCCTATCTATGGACGGTGAAGCCGCGCGGAGCCTTGCAACTGGGCGCCACGTTGTCCGCACGACGCCCGGAGGCGCTGCTCTACCGCAAGCTGGCAACTCTGGTGGACACGGTGCCGCTCGCCGAGTCGCTGGAGGACCTGCGCTTTCGTGGGGTGCCACGCGCCTCCTTCGAGAGCTGGTGTGACAGCGTGGGCGTCACGTCCCTCAAACGGGTCCCCAAGCTGTGGCGAGACGCGCCGCCTGACCCTGACATTGAACCGAAGAGCTGATGCCGAGGCGCTTCACCCTACGCCACCGACGCCCCGCTCAAGATGGGTCGATCTAACAAGCTGGGTCCGCGCCCGGACGGTGGCAAGGGGTCGCCAATCGGTGTGCCCATAATTTTGGTCGCCGTGCGCCTTCGCGGTGCCTGCAAAGGTGCTTCGTGCAGCCGCCCTGGAATTTCTTGATGGTTTCCTGATGGTTTCCTGATGTTTTGGCCTTCGGATTCGGGTAAACGCAAGGGATGACTTCGTCCTCCAAGATACTCAGAAGTGTTTCCGTGCTGTTGCTGACGGTCACCCTGCTGGCGACGACCAGCCGACGGGTGCAGGCAGCTCCCGTCTCGCATCCCGCCGGCGTGGCGCTGGGATTGATGCTGGGCGACCCGACCGGACTGACCCTGAAGCAGACGCTGGGTGGCCCCGACGCCTGGGATCTCGGGCTGGGAGTAGGCCCGGGACTTCGGCTACACGCCGACTACCTGTGGGGGATCGCGCAGCTCCTGTCCAACACTTCGACGCTGACGTTGGACATCTATATTGGCGCCGGGCCCGTGCTGGGGATCGCCCGCGGATGGTGCGGCAGCAGCTACAATCCCGGGCACGATTGCGGCGGCCGCGGGGTGTTCCTGGGCGCACGCGTGCCGTTCGGGCTAGAGGCGCGGTTGACGCGCGCGCCTGTCACCTTTGGCCTGGAGATCGCCCCGGGGCTCTGGTTCGCCCAGGACTTCGCCGACGGGCTCCTGGACGTCTTCCTGTTCGTGCGTTTCCTGATTTGACCGCGGTCGCTTCGCTGAAGGCGACGCCGGTATCAGCGCAGCAAGGCTGACGCGGCGGCGCCCGCGGCGCAGAGGAGCGCGATCAGCACTGTGTCCCTGGTGACGCGGGCGGCGGCGCGCCGGCTCCGTCGCGCGTCGTCCGCCGACACAGGGGTCTTGGAGAAATCGTCGTGCTCGAAGGTATCCTCAGCCGCACGGGCCACGCAGGTCCCTCTCCGCGCCTGAAGCAATCCGATGGCGGCGAGCGCCCCGGGGATCGCCAGCAGCGTACGCAAATACCAGGGCAGGCGCAGGGCCAGGCATGCCCCGAGCCCCACCACGGTGACCGCCATCGAGATCAGGCCGAAACGACGCCGCATCCGCCTGCCCGCCGCCGAGATGTTGGGCGCGCACGCGGTGCCGTCGGCCCCGCCCAGATTCGTGGGTGACTTCGGTGCGCTGGCCGCCACACCCGCTGACGGTGACCGGGGCGACGTCGGTGCAGATGCTGCGGGCTCTGTGATCATTTTGCCAAACGTAGCAGCCTGCCAGCGTGCTGCCACTGAGCGGCCATGTCGGTCAGTGGTTGCGGTGGCTCAGCGCAACACCACGCGCTAACGTCCGGTCATGCGCGCGAAAGCTTACCTGGCCGTTGTTTTCATCGTGACCACGGCGGCGGCCGCCGCCGCTTTCATCCCGGGGTGCCGAACCAATGGCGACTGCAGCAACGGCACCTGCGCCTGTCCCGGCGGAGACAGTTGCAATTTCACCTGTGCCGCTCCGCCGTGCCAAGCCCGATGCGCCGGCGACAACGACCGCTGCGACGCCGAATGCGCCAATGGCACCTGCAGCTGTGGCAGCGGGAGCAGTTGCAATTTCAGTTGCAAGGCGCCCCCCTGCCACGTGAGCTGTTCCGCGCACACCACCTGCACGGGCACCTGCTCCAATGGTCAGTGCGATTGCGGCGCCGACAGCACCTGCCATTTCACGTGCGCCACCTCGCCCTGTCACTCCACCTGCGGCCAGGGGTCGCAGTGCGTGGTGCTCTGCCCGCCAGGGCTGGCCGGCACGCAAGCCTGCGATCTGGTGGCCTGCGCCGCCGGTGTTCCGGTGGTTTGCCCAGGGGGGAACGCGACGACCTGCGGCGCTCCCTGTCCGTGAAAATGGCCTGATCCGGCTCAAAGTTGC
>JBDSME010000516.1:0-6813 GCA_039916065.1 Polyangia bacterium | reverse complement strand
CAATCGGCGTGCGACCTCGGCTCCCACCCAGCCAGATCGCCAGCACCGTGGCCACCGCCAGACCGATGGTTCCCCAGCGCCAAGGGTTCACGGAACATTCTCCCACCAACTTCACCCGCGTGGTCGTGGGTCTGCCCTGCTCCGCATCAACAACCTCCGGCGGGGGCTCTTCACTGACGAACTCGATGTCATCTTCGTCTGCCGTGAGGCTCGCCAGATCGCTGTCTTGAAGGTTGATGGTGACGCCCACCGCCTCTTCTTCGTGCATGGGGGACGCTCCGCGCGACGGTGGACGCGGCGGGGGCGGCAACGGCGCGACGGCGGCACCCCGGGTCAGGTGGTTCTCGATCATCGACCGCCGGGCGGCGCGTTCCGGCCCGAACCCCAGGCACACCACCCGGCCCAGGTTGCGGCGATGCGCGTCGTCGCTCCCCACCAGTAAACGCTCCAACTCGCCGGCGAACTCGGCGGCTGATGCGTAGCGGTTCTGCGGGCGCGCCGCCAGCGCACGCGCGCAGATTCCCTGCAATCCACGCGGCAGGTCAACATCGGAAACTGGCGGCATCGGCAGAAAGCTGGCCAGATGACGGACGATCTCGCCGTCGGTCCTCCCCTGCCACATGCGGCGGCCCGAGACCATCTCCCAAAGCATCACCCCCACCGCGAACAGATCCGCGCGCCGATCCACCATGGCCCCCACCACCTGCTCGGGCGCCATGTATCCGAGCTTGCCTCTCACCAAACCCGGGCGCGTCCGGTAGGCGGCCGTCAAGCTCTTGGCCACACCGAAGTCCAGCAACTTCACCTGCCCCGTGTAGGTGACGAAGACGTTCTGTGGGTTCACGTCGCGGTGGACCACGCCCTGCGCTCTTCCGACAAGGTCGGTTAGTTCGTGGGCATAGTCCAGCGCCGCCAGGACATTGGTGACGATGCGCAAGCGCAAGGTCAGTCCCAGCGCCGTCGACCCCACCATTCGGTGGAGGATCCGGGTCAACGGCTGGCCGTCCAGATACTCCATCACCAAGGTGGGACCGATGGGACGCTTCGGATCGTCAAGGACCTCGTACGTCTGAACCACATTGGGATGATTCATGCGCGCGGAGAGCCGCGCCTCGCGCACGAACATCGACACGAAGTCCGCGTCGGTCGCCAGATCGGGCCACATTCGCTTCAGGACCACCAGCTTGGTGACCCCATGCCCCACGCGCATTTCAGCCAGGATGGCCTCCGCCATTCCCCCGCGGCCGATCTGCCCGATGGGCGTGTAGCGGGAGGGCGGCGGCGCTACTTCGAAAGGCATGCGCGGCAGCGCAGGGATCGGCAGCGTGAGACGTGGAACAGCGGGTGGACCAACCGGTGATTGTCGAGTGGTGAATGCCGACATGACCGCGGTTATTAACAGGGTCCGCGCCCCACCATGTGCAAACGCTGGGTGACAATCGTGATGCGCTCGCGCTGTCGCGCGCAGTGGACCGGGATGTCACCCAACGTTCACAACGCCGGTGCGAACGGCGGTCCTACAATGCCGTCCCGATCGTCAGCGGCTTCCCGTTTTCCCCTCTTGCATCGAGTGAGTCAATGCTTGCAACCGCGCCCGCATCCGCGCCACGCTATCGCCCCTTCGCTCGCATCGGCCGGGGTGGGATGGCCGAAGTGTTCCTGGCCAGCGTCCGAGCGCCGGACGCATCCGACGTGACCAAACTGGTGGTCCTGAAGCGAATCTGGGACGAACTGGCCGCCGATCCTGACTTCCTGGAGATGTTCCTCGACGAGGCGCGGCTCTCCGCGCGCATGAGCCATCCCAACGTAGTGCAGACGTATGAAGTGACCGACGAACGTGGTCGGATGACCATGGCCATGGAATATCTGCACGGCCAACCGTTGGCCAAGGTGCTGAACCGTCTGGGTCGTTCAGGGGATCTGACCCTGGCGCTTCGCCTGCGGATCGTGATCGACATTCTTGCCGGGCTGGACCACGCGCATGAACTGAGCGACTACGACGGCACACCCCTGGGGGTGGTCCACCGGGACGTGAGTCCTCAAAACGTATTCATCACCTACGACGGCCATGTGAAGCTGGTGGACTTCGGTGTGGCCAAGACCCTGGCCGGCATGCACCAGACGCGCCCGGGCGCCATCAAGGGAAAGCTGGCCTACATGGCGCCCGAGCAACTGTGCGGTCCCGTGGTCGATCGGCGGGCGGACATATTCTCGGTCGGCGTGCTCCTCTGGGAGATTCTGGCTGGGCGGCGGTTGTTCCAGGGGATGACCGAGGTGACCATCACGCACCACCTGTCGTTCGGCGCGCCGGTGCCGGAATTCAAGGCGGAGCTGAATCTTCCCGAGGGACTGGAGCAGATCTGCTTGCGCGCCCTGGCCCCCAACCCCGACGATCGCTTCGCCACCGCCGCCGAGATGGAGGACGAACTGCGGCGGGTGTTGCCGGCGGTCACCGATTCGCACGCCCGTCATCTGGGAAAGATCGTGTCTCTCGCCTTCGCCTCCGAACGGTCGGAACGGCAGCAGTTGATCGATCGCCACCTCAGCGGGGCCGACGCCGCCGTCTTCGACGAGAACAACAGGGTTGCCGCGGACGAAAACAGAGCCGCTGACACCACGCCTTCTATCGGAAGGTCCCTGATCCGGATGCCGAGATCGCTTGCCGAACCTCCTCCAGCGCCGTCGACCCGCCGACGCACCGGCGGTCTTGCCCCTGGTCTTGCCCCTGGTCTTGCCCCTGGTCTTGCCCGCGGTCTTGCCCGCGGTCTGGTGTTCGCGGGTGTGTTGCTGGCGATCTCGTCGTTGATGCTGGTGATGGCCCTGCTCCTCCATCATCGTGCACCGTCGCTCCGGCCCCCGTCGTTGACAGCGGCGACCACCGGAGGCGCTGATCTTGGAGGGCCCAGCGCGTTAGCACCGGTGGCGCCCGGGACCTGGAAGTCAGGACCGATCACCGTCCCCATTCCCGTGGCCGCTCCTCTCTCTGCCGCAGGGGCGCCACCCGTGCCGGCCGCCGCGTCAACACCGGCGTCCGATCTCGCCGAGGCCGCCACGCCGCACGGGGTGGGCGGCCCAAGCTATCCCCGCGACGCTCTTCATCGCGCCCCCTTCCGACGCGAGCGACCCTGGTTTGACCGCTGGGTGGTCCGCGGCCGCCAGCGTCCAAAGGAGGAACGTTGGCCAGAGGGCTGGGAGGACTCATTGCCGCGGCGCCTGGCCGACTCCTTCTCCGTCGAAGCGGGACGGGGAGGGCCGCCGGTGGCGACGCGACGCCGTGACATTGATCGGGCCAGTCCCTTCACACCGTGAAAGATCATCTCATGATCCGAACCTTTCACGACCGAAGAACGCGGCGAGCCCTGGCCTTCACCCTCACTGTCCTGCTGACCGAACGCGCCGTTCTCCAAACCGCGTCAGCCTGGGAGGTGCCTGCCGCCACGCCACCGGCCGCCGCGGAGCCCAGCCGGGACAAGGTGGCGGAAGCCGACCGCCACTTCAGGCGCGGCGTGGACCTGTACGAGGATGGCGACCTGGCCGCCGCGCTGGTGGAGTTCTCCCGCGCCTACGACATCGTCCCCAGCTACAAGATCCTCTACGACCTGGGACAGGTGGCGTACCGGCGCCAGGATTACGTACGTGCCCTCAATTACTTTCAAAAATACCTCGGCGACGGTCGCGACGGCATCGCGCCGGAGCGCCGCAGGCAGGTGGAGGACGACGTGCGCCGCCTGGAGCAGCGGATCGGACTCATCGTCGTCGACGTTCACCCCGATGACAGCGGTGCCGAACTGCGCCTGGATGACGTGCCGGTGGCGGCCGCTCCGCTGCTGACTCCTCTTCTGGCCAATGTGGGAACAAGAAAGGTGGAGCTGATTCGCCCCGGCGGAGAGCGCCAGACGCAGGTGATCGACCTGGTGGGAGGGGAGACCGCTCACCTACGCTTTCCCCGTATGGCTGTGCTGCGCTTCACCCCGACCGCGGCCGACCTTGGCCGCGGCGCTGGCGGCGCGGCCGCTTCCCCGACGCTGGTGAAGGTGCCTGGTACCTCGCCGGCCACCACGGACGAACCGTCGCGCGGCTGGTCCGTTTGGGCGGGCTGGACCTTGACGGGCTTGCTGGCTGCCGGCGCGGCAACGACCGGCGTGTTCGCGCTGAGCAGCTCGCGCGATCTGCAGCAAAGACGCGAGGCCTATCCCGTGGTCCCCGGTGAGCTGGACCGTCTCAGCCGGCGGGCCCACGCTCTTGCGCTGACCACCGATGGACTGCTGGCGGGCGCGGCGGTGGCGGCGGCGGTGTCTTTGTACCTGACGGTCAGGCGCGCGGGCGCTACCCAACCGCCGGCGACGACGGAAGGCGGCAGTCGCGTCTCGTCGGTCCACCGCGACCAGCAACGCCGCCTCCGCCCGTAGCAACAGCCGCCGCGCCGAGACAGCGGTAGGGGCGATGCCAGCCAGCCCTTCGTCACCGCTACTGCGTTTCGCAGTACCCGTAGCTGCAGAAGGGCGCGGCCGCCGGGCAGTCTCTTGCGGCGACGCAGGGCTTGCACGCGGTGGTGCCGTTGGCGACCTTGTCGTAGTAGCAGCCGCAGGCACCCACCGGCGCGAAGGACGACAGCGGCCCCATTTCCTGCACGCGCTTCACGCGCATCGCGCACTGCGGGATCACGTGGGTCTGGGCCTCGAGCGCGATGATGTCCAGCCCTGAAGGTGGGACCTTCGTTCCCGTCACATAGCCGATGACCGCGGCGGCGGCGGGGTTCAGGGGGTACCCGCCGCTGGTCACGCGCGTAAACAGGTGCAGGGGCCCCCAGATCGCGTAGTGGCCATCCCGCACGTTGCTCTTCTCGTTGCCGAAGCCGTCGCGATCGGGATAGTAGCCACAACTCTGCCCCCCCTGCTGATAAGCCAAGATGTTCATGACCCCACGGTTGCCCTGGGCGAGGTCCGCCGACAGGATGCCGATGGCGGCCGCTCCCGTGCCCGCTCCGGTGAGGCGGGTGAGCAGCTCGCTGCTGGAGCTGGTGACTGTCCCCTTCCAGCGCTCCGGGCTGACGCCGATCGCCGCGCCGATCATACGTTGCGTTCCCGACTGCTCGTCGCGATGAAGAATCCAGGACTGGTCCGTCCACGGTGCGACCCCGGAGGCGGAGCCAAAGCCGAACACGTAGTAGGCGGCTTCGGCGCTGATCACCTTTTCCGGCGAGCTCTTGGGAACCACGAAGGTCATGGTCTGGATGGGGCCCAGGAAGTCCTCCATGTTGGAGGGCAGTCCACCCGGCAAGGCGAAACAGGTGTTCGCGAACACGTCGGACATTCCCACATCGGCAATGACGCCCTTGCTGGCCGCGCTGACGGTGCACTTGGCCTCCGTGCCCGTCATGTCCCAGTAACTCAATGACGTGGTCCCACTGCCATACAGTGGCTTTCCGTTCAGCACGGCGTCCACCCCGGCACACGAGCCCTGGCCCGAATAGACCACGGTGACGGGCGGGGTCTGCGCCACCAGGATCTTTGCCACCTCCACCAGGATCGGCTTGGCCGCGGTCGAGCCGGTGACGTACACCGCACCGGACAAATCCGTGCATTCGAGCGCCAGCGCCCTGCCCGGTCGGCTGATCATCCCAAGGAGCACGGTGAAGAACAGCAGCGCGCAGGCCCCCCCCGCCGGCAGACGCGGCGGCCCGACAAGTTTGGTGGCGGTCATGATTATCACTCCAGGCCTCAGGGCAAGGGTTTCAGACCGCCGTCCGTATCCAGGTTCATCAAGCGGACGCGGTTGTCGAAAGGGACGCAGGTCGCGTCCGTACAGGCGTTCAGCAATTCCGGACCGCTGCAGGTGACGCAACCACTGGCGGTGCGACACCGCGGTCCGCCGGCGCCACCCGCTCCCCCGGCTCCGCGTTGCACGACGCCTGCCTCCCCGCCGTTCCCGCCGCCGCCTCCTCCGCCTGGCGCCACGCCGCTCACGGGCACGCAGCTCCGCGACACCTGGTCGCATGCGGAGCCTGCGAATTTCGCGCAGTCCTGGTTGTTCCGGCATTGAGCCCCTCTGGTGTCCAGCGCCAGAGTGCATCCCATCGCCAGCGCGGCCAGCAGCGGCAACACGGCGCACACCAGTCCATACGCGCCGGCGCGCCCAGCCGTGCGGGCCATTCGAATTTGCACCCGCGCACAATAGAGGGGCCGTTCTCGCGATTGCGCGGCATTCGTGCAACGACCGCATGACGTGCCTCGCGCTCGCCAGCGCCTTTGCCGGTTCCGCACCTCTGCGATGGGGCTGAGATCCAGGGGCAACGCGTTAGCACGCACCTAAACCTAAAGAGAGGCTTCGTGCCGAGAGGCGGGCCGAGGTTGCACAAAACTAAACTTTCAGTTACTATTCGGTCATGATCGCGACGATCCCAGCGGACAGGCCCAGCTGGGATCAACTCTACGAGACAGCTGCCGGCCAGAGTGGCTACGTGACGACCCAGCAGGCAGCGGACGCTGGCTACTCGCCTCAGCTCCTCATCAAACACCTCCACGCCGGGCGTGTCCTCCGCATTCGCAGAGGGATCTATCGACTCGTCCATTTCCCCGCGAGTGATCACGAGGAGCTGGTGGTGGCCTGGCTTTGGTTCGAGAGCGCCGGGGTATTTTCACATCAAACGGCCCTTTCGCTGCACGGCCTGTCCGATGCCTTGCCCGGGCAGCTTCACCTGACCCTTCCAGCCGGGTGGCGGCGGCGCCGATTCCGAGTTCCCAAGGATGTCGTCCTCCATCACGCGGACATCCCAGCCGAAGAGCGCGCCTGGTTTGGTCCCGTACCGATCAC